>CAZMFV010000010.1:0-21022 GCA_964565695.1 uncultured Lachnospiraceae bacterium | reverse complement strand
GCATAGCTTTTTTCTTTCCTTCAAATGTAAAAGGTTTAGTAACTATTGCAATAGTAAGGATGTCCATTGATTTTGCAACTTCTGCAACTATTGGTGCAGCACCTGTTCCAGTACCCCCACCCATTCCAGCAGTTACAAATACCATATTTGCTCCTTGGATTACTTCTGCAATTTCATTTCTACTTTCTTCAGCTGCTTGTTCACCTATAGAAGGATCTCCACCAGCACCTAAACCTCTTGTGATTTTTTCTCCAATTTGTAGAATCTTTTTAGCTTTAGAAATTCCTAAAATTTGTCTGTCAGTATTTACTGCTATGAATTCAACGTTTTCAATGCCTGAGTCGATCATTCTATTAATAGAATTGTTTCCACCGCCTCCAACACCAATTACCTTAATTATAGCTCCTTCGTATTGTTTTACTTCATCTTTTTCGATTTTATCAAAATTCATTAAACCCCTCCCTGATTATGAATAAAAAAATTCTTTTATCTTTTCTGTTATATCTTTTAAGAAATTTCCTTGCTTTCTTATAGATATAGAACTTGAAACTGTTTTAGCATATGGTTTTGATGCCATATATCTTACTAATGCATATGTCCTTATTTGATCTGAACTAATTGTATTTAATAATTTATTTGTTGCTAATTTAACTGGTAAGTTTAAAACTACTTTGCCTACAACTTCTGCTTTTTCTATTTCTTTAATACCTATACCTGTCACAACTACATTATTAATTTCTTTTTTAAGCTCTAAATCAGTTACATATTTATTTATTTGTGTAAACATATCTTCAATTCTAGCTTCTATAATTCCTGCTAACAAAGAAGATTTAATTGTTTTCCTATTTTGATTTTTAACGGTATTTAATAATATATTTGTATCATTTTCTATATATGATTTTAATGCTAATCCATATTGAGATTTTAATTTGCTTGCTTCCTCAAAAGAAATATTTAGTACAAATTCTATATCTCTTATAATATCATCACCACCAAAATCAAAAGTTTTTGTTACAATAATGCTATCCTCTATAAAAATGCCTACTTCTGTTTCTTTTTTATCAATGTCTATTATCATTACTCTATCATTGAATTCATTTCTGTCTAAGATAATATTTCTTTCAGCCAAAATTATAGGCGCATATCCGTCAATCGATATATTTATTTCTTTAAAAATTGATTGTAATAATATAAGGTAAGCTGTATCAGCTAAAATCACTTGTGAATAAAGAGTTAGATTTGAACTAAATCTTCCTATTGGATCTTTCAGCATTTCACCTGTATCTAATGCATACATATTTGGTACAATGTCTATTACTGTTTTATCTCCTGGAACACGAAGATCGCCTGATTTTAATATGCAATCAACAATGTCTTTAGATGATATTCCCGCTAATTTATCTTTAGTATCTCTTGTTACTGTTTGTTGTATAATGTCTGTATGTTTTCCTGGTATTGTTATATAAGCTGATCTTATATCGAAAGAAGTTTCTTCCTCTATTTCTTCAACTACATCTAGCAGTGCTGGAAGCAAGTTATCTCTATTAATCTCTCCTTGAAAATCATATATCTTCGCTTTTTTTGAAGATTTAGCTACAATTTCTACTTGATTAAAGTTGTTTACTTCTCCTACAATTACGCTAACCCTTGAAAACCCTACATCAATTCCTACAATAATATCACCAACTGCCAAGGTTCCCTCCAAATTTATTTACTGCTCTTAAGTTAATAATACAATATTACAAATATGCAAAAAAGTCAACAAAATTTTAACACAATTGTAACAAAATACTCTTAGTTTTCTAAAAATGCCTGTAAGCTTATGACTTAAATAAAGATTGTAAATAAAATAAAAATAAAAGAGTTGTTTCACCCTTTTATCTTATTCTTTTATACTTAATATACTTTTATTGTAGTAATTTTATACTAATTATTTTCTTTTTCTACCTGATTTTCTTCATTTTCATCTTTATTTTCTTTTTTATATTTTTCTACTTTTTTATACCAAAGATCCATAAAATGCCTTCTAATAATAGATAGATTATTAAACATCCTACCAACAAAAACAATTATTGCAGCTAAGTAAATATCTACATTTAGTTTTTGTCCTAGATATGCAAGAAGAATGGTTAAAATCGCATTACCAAAAAATCCTGATACAAAAACTTTTGTGTCAAATCTATTTTTAATAATAGATGCCAATGCACCAAAAATAGAATCTAATGCAGCAAGTATTGCTACAGATAGATATATAGAATAAGTATATGGAATTGCAGGAATAAAATTACCTACTAAGACTCCTAATACAATTCCTATTAAAACAAATAAATAAATCATAATCTACCCCTAATCACAACCTGTACAACCATCACAACAAGATATATCACATCCTGAAATATTAGTTGAATTTTCAGCTATTTCTTTTACTCTTTCTAATTCTTCGCCTTCTATCTTATATTCAGTTCCACAATTATCACAAGTTGCTTCAATCTTACCTTCTGAAACCATTTGCATTAATACAGGCTTCGGTAAGAACTTCAATGAATTAATAAAGTCATCAATTGTACAACCACATTCTTCTTTTGTCATTTTATATTTTTTATCTTCATTTAAATTTTCTTTACTCATCTTATCTCCTTTATCTAGTGTATTTAAAATCTATATTTCTATCATATTTCGGTACTTCAACTTCATTAGACAGTCTATGTGAGACATTTTTCCCAGAAGCTTTAAGTTCATTTATAGTTCCACCCTTTGTTGTTACTGCAGTCTCTAATTCCTTACTATTACCTATTGCTTTAATAATATATGGATTATTCTGTTTTTTCCCATTAACATATATAAGGTCATTATTAACAGTTACAACTTCAGAAGAATTAATTAATCTTTCATTATTAATTGAAACCGCTTCAGCTCCAGCAATTTTTAATTGATTAATTAGCATTAATATATCATTAGAACTTATATTAGTATTTTCAGAATCAGTTAAAGTTATAATAATTCCTGAACCTGTAATATTTGTATATCCTAGATAAGTTTCAGCTTGTTCTAATTCTTTATTTAATAATTCAGGTGCTGATGTATTATTTTTTAATTCATTTAAATATTCATTTATTTTTTCATTTATACTGATTATTTTCTTTTCTTTTTCTTCTATTTTTCTTTTAGTTGAAGCTATTTCAGATCTAAGTTCAACTTCTCTCATAGCTTCTAATGTTTGAATATCTGTTTTCTCAACTGTCTTAAATTGAATATATATAACAAAAACAAATAGGAATGATATTATTAAAGTTATAATATAAATAAATTTTCTGTTTTTAATATCAACTTTAATGTCTTCAATTTTTTCATCAGAAAACACTTTTTTAAAAATACTATCTTTTTTAATATCTTTTTTATTCACTTTCTTTTTATTTTTATCCATAATTATTCCTCAATATTATATGCAGATTCATAAAGTCCTGTATACTTAGGAAGTTTAATATTATCTTCTCTTCTGACATCTATAACAATACCATAACTTTTTAATATGTCTTTTATTCCGCCAGCCATATTTATAGCAGATTCTAAATTATCTTGATTCCCAATTGCAGAAATTACATATGGTGAACCAATCTTCTCTTCATTAACTAATATAACAACACCAATACATGAAATACCAGTTCCTGAAACAATTCTCTGGCCATTTACAGAAATATTTTCTGCTCCAGCATTTTTTAATATATTTATAATATGTAATATATCAGTATCATGTACAATAAGTTGAGAATAATCTAATGTATTGCTATCTTTTTTAACACTTGCATCACTAACTGTAATTACAATCCCAGGTCCTGAAACTTCAGTTAGTCCAAGTTTTTTATTTATATCATTTAATTTAGTAATAGTTTCCTTTGCTCTTTGATCATTTTTAGAAGCATCTTCTCTTAGCTTTAATAAAGTATCTTCTCTTTTCATTTCTATTTCTTCAAGCTTTCTGTAACTTTCTTGATCTTTTAAAAGCAAGTCTCTTAATTTGTTTTCCTGTGGTGTTATTCCAACTTTAACAGTGTTTTGAACTGTTTTAAATTGAACACTTATAGCTAAAGACAAAACAAAGAAAACTAAAAATATAATAGTGTATTTTCTTAAGTTTTTTAAATTCTTTTTTTCTTGTTTTTCATCCATTACTTAGATTTAAACCTCACTCCTTCATCAGTTACATATATGTCTCCTGCAACATTTGCATCTTCTGTTGAACAAACAACTTCTCTTACAATTTGCATTGAATTTATTAAATTATTAGTACTATCAAAATGTGATCTTTTCTTATTATTAGCAAAATTTAATTCAAATCCAATTGATTTTAATTTTATTTCAGTTATTAGTCCATCTAGATTTATTATTTTAGCAGTATTATATATTTTATTAATTTCTTCAAGTCTTGTTAATTCATCCGAATAAAGTCTATTATCATCTTCAAATTTATCTTCTATACCAACTAACTCAGGTAAATTCCCTCTTTTTTGAATTTTCTTTAACATATATCCTTGTTCATCTATTATATAGTAACCATCATCTGTTTTAATTTGATATGTTTCCATTCTTTCTTCTACATTAATTCTTATAGTATTAGGAAATTCAATATTTATATCAGCATTTTTAACTGACTTTATTTTTTCTATTTCTCTTTCTGCTGAAATATAGTTCTGAAGAAATATATTTTTATCCAATTCAAAATTAGCTTTTTCTAATATCTCTTTTTCTTCAATCTTTACTAATTTACTTACCTTAACTTTTTTTAAATCAAAATGTGGAAGCTTTAAAAGTAATCCCATAACAACTCCCATTATGATTATAGTAAATATAAATATTAAAAATAGCCTTCCTCTGAAAGTTAGATTTTTTCTATTTCTTTTTTTCTTCTTACTTCTACTCATAGCATTTTTAATTATACTATTATATTTGTTTTTTATCAATTAATTCTATTTTCAAAAGATATTATCTCATTCCTATATTTATTTTTAATTTATTCTATTTTTTCACTACTTCATTCTTAAAATCTTATTATATTATTTATATTAAATTTTAATCCAAAGGATCAATTAACTATTAAAGCAATTTTTATATAGTATAATAAATTTAACAACTTATCACACAGGATGTTAGTTTTGTGGAGGAGGAAAATATGTATCTAGTAGATAATAGGCATTTAAAAATAATGCTTGAGCTTGCATTGTCTAAGTTGGACAAAAAGTTAGATAAATTGCCATTCAAGTATCAAATTCTAGTCCTTGGACCATTAGTTCTATTACAAATAGTAATGATGGTAATGATAGTGAGAATTCTCCCTGTTACATTAAGGAGATCACTAGAAGAATTATTCTTTATAATAAATAATATATATTTCTAAATAAAAGAGGCGAATTTGTCTCTTTTTTCTTTTATTCTACCACCTCATTTACAAGATAAAAATTGAAAAAATCCATTCAATATAGTAAAATATTACTAGGTATTATCAATAAAGTGCTACACTACATGGCACTCGCGTACAAGAAAGGAGCATACAATGCTACGGATTTTAATTTTAATCATAACTATTGCTTTACTTGTTTACATTCTAAAGGATCAAACAAGAAGGCAGACAGCCAAGCGGATTTTAACTTCCATAAAAAACAGAGTCTCAGCTCTATTGAAAAACTTAAAAAAGTTCTTTAAGGTATCAAAAAACAACTTTCCTCTTTTGGGAGGGCTTGTCCTTATTTTAGTCTTCCTGGCTAAAAGGAAATTATTCTATCAAATTATAATTGGTGGATTAATCTTTAGTTTTCTTATTTCCTATATGGGAAAAGACAAGCTAACAAGAAACCCTCTTATTAGGATTGCTTTAATCTTAGTGAGTGTTATGTTTTTTGCTTTTACCTTGCAAATGTTTCTTTCAATCTTAGGGTAGTAATACCCTAGCATTCCTTAGTCTGAATTTAGATAAAGGGATGCTCTTTTTTCGACTTGATTTTACTTAATAAATATTTTTATCCTTATCTAAACTATACAAAAACCACTCTTTATTATATAAATAGATTATGGAAAAGAAAAAAGATAAAAAAAATATAGGGATCTATATTCATATACCTTTCTGTAAGTCTAAGTGTTCTTATTGTGACTTCCTTTCTTTTGAATTAAATAATGAATTTATGATTGAAGAATATATAAAAGCTTTAATTTATGAAATAAAAAATACTGATTTAAAAATAAAACAATTATATTCTAATACAAGTAAGGATAATACAATAAGTTTAAGTAACATTAATTCTTTATTGGTTGATACAATATATTTTGGTGGAGGCACTCCTTCTTTAATAAAGGCTGAATATATAGCAAATATAATAAATGCTATTAGATCTACTTTTAATATTTCACAAGATGTAGAAATAACAATTGAAGCAAATCCCGAATCAATAAGCAGAGAAAAATTAACTACATATAAGGAAGTAGGGATTAATAGAGTAAGTATAGGCTTACAAACAACTGATAACACACTTTTAAAGAGAATTGGTAGATTGCATAGCTATGAAGAATTTAAAGAGAAATATGAGCTTGTAAGAAATCTTTTTAATAATATAAGTATTGATTTAATTTTTGGATTACCAGGCCAAAATTTAGATATGGTAAAAAAAGATTTAAATGAAGTTCTAAATTTAAGTCCTGAGCATATTTCTACATATTCTTTAATCTTAGAAGAAAATACTCAAATGTATAATGAAGTAAGTCAATTTAAAATTAAATTACCTGAAGATACTCTAAATAGAGAGATGTACTGGTTAATAAAGAAAACTTTAGAAGACAATAATTATACTCATTATGAAATCTCTAATTTTAGTAAAAAAGATAAAGAATCAAAACATAATAAGCATTATTGGAATCAAGATGAATACCTGTCTTATGGAATTGGAGCATCTTCATATTTTAATAATATAAGATTTTCTAATATTTCTAATATGCCATTATATATCGATAATACTAACAATGATGTTTTTGATATTGAAGTAGAAGAAATACAAAATAAACAAGATGTACAAAAAGAATATATGCTATTACAATTAAGAAATTTAAAAGGTGTTGATATAGATAAATTTAAATCTAAATTTAAAAAGTCTCCTTTAGATACCTTTAAAAAAGAATTAGAGAAATTAGAAAACTTAGAATTAATTTTTATAGATAAGAATTCTAACAGTATAAGATTAACTAATAAAGGTTTAGATTTAGCTAATTTAGTTTGGCAAGAATTTATATAAAAAAACTGTGCTTAAACACAGTTTTTTATTTTATTATTTTATTTTTATTAATACTAAGTCTATTTAAAAAACCTATTCATTAATTTTATTATCTGATATACTATCAGCTTTTTCTTCTATTCTTCTCATTCTAGCATAAACAGTTGATTTAGGAATGTCTAATATTTCCGCTATCTCCTTCAAAGAATAATCAGGATATTTTATTCTTACTTTACTTAGTTCTAATTCTTCACTTGTTAAAATACTTTCTGAAGAAGAATCTCTTATTTTTTCTATTTTCTTTATTTGTCTTATAGATGTTTCAAAACTCTTAGTCATATTAGCTGTTTCAAAATTAATAGTTCTATTTAAATTATTAATAACCTCTCTCATTACTCTTATATTTTCAAGTTCTAAATACGAATTACTAGCACCTATAATAGCTATTATATTGCTTAAATCTTCGCCTCTTTTAAAATATATATGTGTTTTATTTTTATCTTTATATTCTAGTACCTTGTACTCTAGGTTCTTTTCTTTAAACACATAATCAAAGATTTCAATATTTTCTTTTCTATCAAATATATTTCGTATTCTAAATGATAGATGATAATTATTTCCTGTTATAGATATATATCCAGCACCTAAGAATAGTCCTTTTAGAAAAGAAGATTGTGAAAATATATTCTTTTCTAATCTCTGTATTAAACTATCTTCCTTTTCCATTAAGTTTACTTCAGATATAAATAACTTATCTTGCATAAAAGCTTTATAATCTAATTCTAAGAGTTCTAATAGTCTATTAAAATACTCTAGATTATACTCATTATTAGTCCTAAACTCATACTTACCATCTTTAAGATAATTCATATTTTCACTTATGAAATACCCTAGGAATTCTGAAGTTATTAATTCTGTTTCTTCAGGTATGTTTTTTTCTAATAATTCTTTTTTTAAATTAAATGAAAATGTTTGATTTTCTTCCATTTTTTACTCCTATATCTCAGATATAATAATTCTATTTAATCCAGATAGATCTTTAAAGATTTCATTGTTTTTCCAATTATTTTCTTCTAATAATTTAATAACAGAGTCTACAATCATTGGACTTATTTCTAAAATAATAAAACTACTATATCCATTAATATATTTAAATGAATCATTAATAATTCTTCTATATATATTTAATCCATCAACTCCACCATCTAGCGCAAGATATGGTTCTTTTAATACATCTTTATTTAATTCCAACATCTCATCAGAGGTAATATATGGTGGATTAGAAATAATTAAATCAAATTTCTCACCAATTGCTTCATATACATCTGATTGAATAACTTCATATTTAGAAGGATCAACATTTAATATTTCTGCATTCTTTTTTGCAACTTCTACTGCCTTTTCAGAAATATCTACTGCAATTACTTTCACATCTGTGTTTAAAGCTAGATGTATTCCTATGATTCCTGAACCAGCTCCAATTTCTAAAACTTTTTTAATATTTTGATTTTTAATTACTTCAATTGCTTTTGCTACAATTAGCTCAGTTTCTAATCTAGGTATTAAAACATCCTCATTTACTAAATAATTATTACCTAAAAAATGAGCATATCCTAAAATATATTCTAAAGGCTTTCCATTTTTTAAATCACTAATCCTATCAAAAAATTCTAATTTTAGTTCTTCTTCCATAATGTCATTTTTACATAGAATATATTCTTCTTTTTTTATGTCTAACACATCTAATAATATTAATTTAGCTTTTAATTCTATTTCTTCAATTTCACTACTTAATAGAATTTCTATTGCCTTATTTAAAGCTTCATTTATCTTCATAAATATATTCTCTTTTCATTAAATTATCTTCTACCAACCCTAGTCCTACAAATTTATCTTTAGAGTCATTTGCTTCATCATCTTTATCAAAAGAATAAACTCTGTACAATCCATCTTTAATTTTATTAGTAACTCTCACTCCATTTTTAAAATAATAGACTCTAGATTCTTCTAATCTTGTTTTAGGAAAATCATTAAATGCTTCTTCAATTTCTAAAACAATCTTTTTTATGTCTTTTCTATCTAAAATTTCTAAAGATTTTATAGTTTTAGAATCTTCTATCTTATATTTTCCCACAGTCAGTCTATCTAGATTTTTCAAAGTAGCAATTGAATTAAATCCAATTTCTGCAATGTCTTCTATTAGTGTTCTAATATATGTTCCTGTTGAACATGAAACTTTCAATTTTAAAATATTTTCAACATAATCTATTTCTAATAAGTCTATGCTATATATTTCAATTTCTCTTTCCTTGCTTTTTAAGATTTTATTCATTTCTTCTTTACTTACTAATTCTTCTCTTGCAAGTCTATATAGTGATTCACCTTCAAATTTTAAAGCAGAATATTTCGGTGGTATTTGTTTAATCTTTCCAGTAAATTTGTCTAAAACTTTTAAAATATCTTCTTCAGAAAAATCTTTTAAATCAAATTCTTCCTTTTTTACAATCTCACCTGAAAGATCGCCTGTATTAGTTTTTAAGCCAATTTCCATTTCTGCAATATATGTTTTATCATCAATTACTAAATATCTCTCTAATTTGCAAGCAGAGCCTAATAGAAGCACAAGTAATCCTGTTGCCATTGGATCTAATGTCCCAGTATGTCCTATCTTTGTTTTTAGCATATTTCTCATTTTTGCTACAACATCAAAAGAAGTCCAATCTTTATCTTTATTTATTAATAATATTCCATCCATATTTAACTCTTTAAAATTTCTTTAGCTTTTTTTATTAATTCTTCTTTTAATTTTTCTAAATTTTTATCAATAGTTGTAATTCCTGCTGCATGGAAATGTCCACCACCATTAAATGCTTCTGCAATGACTTTAGAACTAAAATCCTTTTTACTTCTAATACCTACCTTTAAACCTTCTTCCTCTTCTCTTATTAAGAAAGCTATGTCTACACCATCTATATCTCTTAATGCTTCAGATAATCCTTCATGTTCTCCAATTTTTCTATTTTTATATGCATCATCTGAAAATAGTAAATATGATATTGCTATTCTTCCTTCTTCAAAATATTCCAATCTATTTAATACTAATTGTTTTAAATTTAATTCATTTCTTGTCTTATTCCCAAGTATTTCAAAATATAATTCACTAACATTTATTCCATAACTCATTGCTTTTACAACAAATTCAAAAACTTCCTTACTTACATTAGTATTTTTAAATCCTGATGTATCTGTTAGTACGCCAATAAATATTGCCTGTACTACATCTTTACTTGGAAGAGGCAATTCTATTTCTTGTTTTAAAAGATTAAATATTTTAGATAATAATAGAGTTGTTGATGCAATATCTTCTTCAATAATTGCATAATCTGCAAATTTTGGTTCACCTATATGATGATCAATAACTAAAATCTTATTAGCTTTTTCAACTAAGCTTTTATATGCACCCAATCTTTCCGGATTATTTAAATCAGCAATTATTAATAAATCAATGTCTTCATTGTATTCATCTTTAATCTGATCAAATGATTTTATAATATTAAATCTTTCTGGTTGATTTTTTAAAACTACATTAATTTCTTTAGAAATATTTTTATATTCAAAATATTCATTCAAATAATTGTATAATGCTAAACATGAACCTATTGCATCACCATCAGGATCAACATGTGTTAATATAACAATATTTTTAGCATCTTCTACAATGTCTATTAATTCTGTAATTTTTTCCATACCTAAGATTTTCATATCTTCCTCTTTCCTATTAAAAATTCACTATACTATATATTATAAGAAAACTCTTACTATATCAATAAATAAATTTAACTGTATCAAATTTGAAAAATAAATAAAACAAATTAAAATGAAATGAAATGAATTAAATTAAGCTAAACTAAACTAAACTAAACTAAATTAAATTAAATTAAATTCAGTAAATAGATTAAAAAGTAAAAAAGAGAGTTTAACTCTCCTTCTACTTTTATTTTCTAATATATTAGATTTATTTTAATCTTCTACTTCTGTTTCTCTTTCTTTTGCTTCTTTGTCTTTCATTTCTTTAGACACTTGGTCTATTAATGCATCTATTCTTTCTCCTCTTTCAATAACTTCATCTAAGAAAAACTCAACACTTGGTGTTTTCTTAAAATTAAGTTCTTTTGCAATTCTAGATCTTATAAAACCTTTAGAACTATTTAAAGCATCTAATGTATTTTTTTTACTTTTAGATCCTAGGATTGTAACATAGATTTTAGATTTGCTAAAGTCTGGAGATGTTTTAACATCTTGTACTGTTATTAATCCCGTTATATTTGTATTATTTAATTCTGTATCAATTATTTTAGATACTAATTTCTTTATATTAGAATTTACTTGTAACATTCTCATATTACTTACCTCCATCAGTTTTCTCTACTGCTTTTTCTTTAGATTTTCTTGGTGGTAAAGTTCTTTTAACTTCAACCATTTCATATGCTTCTAAGATATCCGAGATTTCGATGTCATTGAATTTATCAAGTAAGATACCACATTCATATCCTTTTGCAACTTCTCTAACATCATCTTTTTCTCTTTTCAGTGATGCAATCTTTGTATCTGTTAATACTATATTGTCTCTAATAACTCTTATATTAGAATTTCTTGTAATCTTACCTGTTTGAACAGAACATCCTGCAATTGTTCCAAGTGCAGATACTTTAAATAAGTCTCTAACTTCTGCTGTTCCAAGAATTTTTTCTTCATATTTCTTGTCTAACATTCCTAACATTGCATTTTCTACTTCTTCTAGTGCTGAATATATTACTGAGAATGTCTTTATTTCTACACCTAAAAGTTCAGCTTCTGAACTTGCAATCGAATCTGGTCTTACATTAAAGCCTATAATTACTCCATTTGAAACCTTTGCTAAATTAACATCATTTTCTGAAATAGCACCAGTTCCTGCATGAACAACTTTTACCGCTATCTCTTCATTAGTTAAGTTTTCTAGTGAAGATTTTAATGCTTCAACAGAACCCTGAACATCTGCTTTAACAATTAAGTTAAGAGTTTTCATATTTGTAGTAGCAAGCACTTCTTGTAATCTATCAAGAGTAACTGCATTATTATGCATTAATCTCTTTTCTCTGATTTCTCTTCTTCTTCTTTCAACTAATTGCTTAGCTGTTTTTTCATCTTTAATCTTATAGAAAGTTTCACCAGCTTTTGGCACTGCATTAAGACCAATAATCTCTACTGGCATTGAAGCTGATGCTTCTTGTATTTGTTCACCCTGATCATTTAACATTTGTCTTACACGACCTATTAATGATCCAACTAAAATTGTGTCACCACATTTTAATGTCCCTCTTCTAATTAATAATGTAGTTACAGGTCCAATACTTCTATCAAGTCTAGCTTCAATAACACTACCTTTTGCTTGCTTCTTAGGATTAGATTTTAATTCCATCATATCAGCTTGTAGTAATAGCATTTCTAATAATTCATCAATACCAGTTTTATTTTTAGCTGATATTGGAACAAATATTGTATCACCACCCCATTCTTCTGGAACTAGGTCATGTGCCATTAAATCTTGTTTTATCTTATCTGGATTTGCTTCTGGTAAATCCATTTTATTTATAGCAACAACTATTGGTAGTTCAGCTGTTTTAGCATGATTAATTGCTTCTATAGTTTGAGGCATAACTCCATCATCTGCAGCAACAACTAATATTGCTAAATCTGTAACTTGAGCACCTCTTGCTCTTAACATTGTAAAAGCTTCATGTCCTGGTGTGTCTAAGAAAGTAATGTCTCTATCATTAACATGTACTTGGTATGCACCAATATGTTGTGTAATTCCACCTGATTCTTTTTCTGCTTGTTGTGATTCTCTAATAGCATCTAAAAGTGAAGTCTTACCATGATCAACATGTCCCATAACAACAACTACTGGAGGTCTTGAAACTAAATCTTCATCCTTATCCTCAGTGTCATCAAATAATTTTTCTTCATATGACACTTCTACTTTCTTCTCTGCCTTAATTCCAAATTCTGCAGCAATTAAGAATGCTGTATCAAAATCTATTGACGAATTAATTGTAGTCATAATTCCGAAATCCATTAATTTAGTTAAAACTTCAGCACTTGTTTTCTTAATAGTTTGTGAAAAATCTTTAACAGATATAATTTCAGGTATTGTTATTTTTTCTAATTTAGAAGCATCTTCCATTTCTTTCTTTTTCTGCCTTTTATCTTTTCTAGTTGAAGTAGGTCTTCTTCTTCCCTTAAATGAAACATCATAAAAGTCTAACATTTGTCCTGATTCAAACATTTTAGAAAGATTAGTAGTTCTTGTTAAGTCAGCAAGTTTAGAATCATCCACTTCTTCAAATTCATCTGGGCTTCTTCTAACTCTTGGTTTTCTCTCTTCTTGTTTTCTTTCTCTTTGTTTTTCTCTTTCTCTACCTTGCTTCTCTCTTTCAAATTCATTATCTTTAAATTGAGAAACATCAATTTCAGGTTTAGCCTTATCTCTATGTCCATCTTTCTTATATACTTCTACTCTACCTTTTTTAACTTCATCATCAAAACCTTTAGCTCTTGGAGCAGGTCTAGATGTTCTAGGTTTTTTAGTTGTTGAAGTCTTTTCAGTTTTAGGAGTTCTTGTAGTAGGAGTTTTTTTAGTTTCCTTTTTAGTTTCTTTTTCTTTAGGTTGAAGGCCGAAAAGCTCACTAACAGAAAGAGGTTTTTCTCTTTTTTCTCTATAAACAATATTATAATCTTGATTTGCAGATTTCTTTTGAACCTTTCCTAAATCAGATCTAGAGTCTCTTCCTTGAGACCCTGTTTGGGATTGTTTTTTAGACTTATCGTCTTTTAAAATAACCTCTCTACGAATTATAAAAGGTTCTTCACCTTGTTTCTTTTCATCTTTAATTTCTTCTTTTTTTCCCTTTAAGTCTTTTTTACTCATTTTTCCCTCGTGGCCTTTTCTTAATCTCTTCCTTTATATTAATTATATCTTCCATACTTACATGTGATCTTAATCTACTTTGCAAAAACTTGTTTTCTGTTGATTTTTCTAAACATTCTAATGAACATAGATAAGCACCTCTTCCACCTTGATTTTGTTCTATGTCTAAAACAATATTCTTTTTATTATCATCTTTTTTAATACTAGCAATTCTGTATAAAGAATATTTATTAGTTTTTTTATGACAACCTAGGCAGGTTCTTATATTTTTTTCATTTCTCATATTATTCTTCAATATATTCTGATTCATCTTCATCAGAATTATTTTGTTTTTCTTGCTCTTCTTTCTTTAAATTTTCTAAAGCATCTTCTTCCATTAAATTAATAGCGAAATCTTCTTCTATATTAGTATGTTGAGCTTGTAATGCTTCAATAATTTCTCTAAATTGAGATTCACTCTTAATATCAATCTTCCAAAAAGTTAAATTAGCTGCTAATCTAACATTTTGTCCACCCTTACCTATTGCTAATGATAATTGATCATCTGGAACTATAACTTGTGCAAAAGTTTCTTCCTCATGAATATCAATAGCTAAGATTTCAGCTGGTAATAGTGCTGAACCAATATATGTAGCTGGATCTTCATTCCATTCAACAACATCAATTTTTTCACCACTTAATTCATTAATTATATTTTGTATTCTAATTCCTTTTTGTCCAACACAAGAACCAACAGGATCTATATTTTCATTCATTGAATATACAGCTATTTTAGATCTACTACCTGCATCTCTTGCAACTGATTTAATTTCAATTAAACCTTCAGCAATTTCAGGAATTTCATATTCAAAAAGTTTTCTTACAAAATCAGGATTTGTTCTAGAAACTATTACTTGAACTTCACCTTTGTCATTTTTATTAACAGCTTGAACATATACTCTTAATTTTTGATTAACATAGTATTCTTCAGTTGGAGATTGTTCTTTCTTAGGCATAATTCCTTCTAGTTTTCCTAAGTCTAAAATTACAGCATTACCTATTTTTTGAACATTACCTAATATTATCTCACCAACCTTAGCATTATATTCTTCAAATCTAATATCTTTTTCTTCTTCTCTTAGTTTTTGAATAATAATTTGTTTTCCTTTTTGAACAGCAATACGCCCAAAATCTTTTGGCTTTATTACAACTTCAATAATATCATCTAATTTAGCTTTCTTATCATGTTTTTTAGCTTCATCTAAAGATATTTCTTTAACAATGTCTTCAACCTTTTCTACTACTTTCTTTTCTACTACTAAGTTTAAAATTCCTTTTTTCTCGTCTATAACGATTTTAACATCTTCTTCTGTTTCATAATGCTCTTTATATGCAGCTTCTAAAGCTACTTCAAGTGCATCTAACAGGAATTCTTTACTAATATTTTCAGTTTTTTCGATTTCCTCCATTGCTTTTAATAAAGCTTTCATATCAATTGATTCCATATTGATTCCTTTCCTTATATACAATTAAGGAGTGAGATCTGCTCTCACTCCTCTAAATTCTAATGCATATTTATTTTAACTCATTTTCCTAATATTGTCAAGCATTTCAAGCTATGCATAATAAAAACACAGATAAAGTTTATCTATGTTTTCTTTATTTTTTAATTTTAAAATCTATATTAATTTGATTAGTCTAAATTATATTTAACAACTTTAAAATATGCAAATACTGCAAATAAAACTAATGCTGCAATTATATAGATCATACTTTGATCAAAACCAGCATCTGGTAATACTTTGTCATCAGCTACTTTATCTTCTGCAACCTTATCTTCAACTAAATCTGTGCTTCCACCAGTAGTTTCTCCTGTACCAGCGCCAGTAGTTACATCAGAACCACCACCAGTTGTAGTACCACCTTGGTTATTTTCAACAGGTATTGGATTAGGTAGAGTAAGATCTCCTGTCGCAAAAACTTTCATAGGCATTATTACTAAACTTAATAATAATACTGTAATTACGCTTATAATTTTTAAATTCTTTTTCATTTAAATTCTCCTAATCAAATTTCTTTACTATCTATTATTATTTATAACATTTATAAATTATTAAAACAAGGTATCACATAAATTTATATTGTTACATTTATGTTACATTTTATTTTACTTATCAGAAAACCATCATCAATATCAACAATCTCAGTTTCAAATTTTTCTTCATTTTGCATTATTTCTAAAAAACTTCTTAAATTATTTACTATAGTTCTATGTTTCTTTCCTTCGTAATTTCCCAAAACATATCCTTTAAAAAGAACATTGTCAGCAATTATATATGAGTTTTTTCTAAGATACTTGAATGATTTATTTAAAAAATTAATATATTGTCCCTTTGCTGCATCTATAAATATCATATCAAAAAACTCTATATTATCTTTCTCCATATATTCTTTTAAGATATTATTTCCTAAGATTTCATTAGCATCACCAAGAAATATTTTTACTTGATCTATTAAATCAAGTTCTTCTATATTTTTCTTTGCTTCAAGATATCTCTTTTCATCTTTCTCAATAGTAAAAACCTTTATATCTTTATCGATACTAGCAAAAGAAGCTGCTGAATATCCTACAGCAGTTCCTATTTCTAATATATTTTTAATTTTCTTTTCTTTAATTAATTCAATAATTTTTTCTAGAGTTTTATCTTTAACTATTGGTACATAGTTTAAGATTGCCTCTTCTTTTATTTTATTTAAGATCATCATAAAATCCATCTTCAACTAAATCTAATATTTGATTTTTTAATATTTCATTCAATCTTTTTACTTCTTCTTTGTTTTTTGAAGTTTCACCATCTGCCATCATTTTAGATAAATTAAATTTATCTCCTACTTTAATATAATTTCCTTTACTGAAAACTTTTAAAGGTCCATTAATCCCTATAGGAACTATATCAGTTCCAGTTCTTAAAGCTATGTAAGCAGTGCCAGATTCAAATTTATTCTTATGTAATCCATTTCTAGTTCCTTCAGGGAATATTATTAATATTTTACCCTTTTTTATTGTTTGTAACATGCGTTTTAAAGGACCTGAATCACTTCCATCTCTATCTACTAATATAACATCATATGTCCATATTATAAATCTGATGAAAGGATTCTTCTTTAGACTACTTCTTCCTACAATTACAACTTCATCACCTCTATATGCAGTCATTACAAAAAATATATCAAAATATATTCTATGATTTAATGCTAATATAACAGGGCCTTCTTTAGGAAGTTTTTCCTTATCAATAATTTTGACTCTATATATTAAATTTATTAATTTAATAATAGGTTTAAATAAAAACCTAATTACTTTTTTAAACATATAATCTCCTAATACAGATTGTTTAATTCTCTTCTTCTAATTTTCCAATCTGGCATTAATTTATCTAATAATGCTTTGAAATCTTTACCATGATTATTATATATCAAATGAGCTAATTCATGTACTACTACATATTCTATTAAGCTTCTTTTCTTTTTAGCTAATTCTAATGAATATGTTATAATCTTTTTCTGAATATTACAAATTCCCCATGAACTCTTCATTTTTCTAATTTTAATTTCATTATATTTTAAGCCCATTTCATCTGCCCATATTTCATTTAAGTCTAATAAAATATAATGTAAATTTTCTTTATACCAATCATTAATAAAGCCTTCTATATAATTTTTATTATTATTTACTTCAAGTATATTAACTCTCAAAAACTCACCATCTAATTCTATATATTGTTTGTTATTTGTAATATTGATTTGTAAAAAATAATCTAGTCCAAGATATGGTATTAAATCACCTTCACTATAATCAATTGTTTTTACTTTCTTAAATTTAGATTTATTAGTATCTATCCAGTCTTTCTTACTATTCAAGAATTTTACAACATCTTCTTCCTTTAAGTGAAAAGGAACAGATAGACTTATACTTCCATCTGTTCTAATTCTTAAGTTAATATTTTTTATTTTTTTATAGAAAACATCAATAGTATTGTTTTCAAATACTATTCGATCCTTCCTTATAGTTTTTCTTGTATTCATTATTACGGAATATTTTCTACTTCTTCACTATCTTCAACTTTTTCTTCACTGTCTTCAGTTAATTCTGTATCAACACCTTCAGTTTCTTCATCTATAAAATCTTCTTCTATTTCTTCTGAATTTTCTAATTCATCTGTTTCAGTATTTACAATTACTTCCGTTTCACTTTTCTTGATAAAATTAATTCCAGTTGCTTTTAAAATTCTCTTTTGTAAAACTAACATTGCAGAACCCATTATTACAACTAAAATTAATAATAGAACTAATAGCCAAATACTTACTTTACGATAAAATTTTTCTACATTAAATTCATTTACATCTTTTTTATTTTCCATTACATCCTCCTTGGTATTTGTGATAATTATATATCTTAAAATATTTTTTTTCAAGATAATAAAAAAAGGTAATCTTTCGATTACCTTTTAACTTTAAAATTATTGTTTTTTGTTTTGTTTAGCATAGTCAACTTTTCTAGTCTCTCTTAAAATATTAATTTTAATTTGTCCTGGAAAAGCCATTTCATTTTCAATTTTTTCTGCTACATCTTTTGCTAGAACTG
This sequence comes from uncultured Lachnospiraceae bacterium, assembly GCA_964565695.1. Taxonomy (GTDB): domain Bacteria; phylum Bacillota; class Clostridia; order TANB77; family CAG-508; genus CAZCCM01. Next base: position 2,175 of record CAZMFV010000010.1, on the reverse strand, counting down.
TCATTTCATCATCCGTTATTTTTTCCGGATTTACTATAAGTCTTACTTCTCTACCAGCTTGAATCGCATAAGATTTTTCTACTCCACTAAAAGAATTTGCAATATTTTCTAAAGATTCTAATCTCTTTATATATGATTCAAAAGTATCTCTTCTTGCACCTGGTCTTGATGCTGATATAGCATCTGCAGCTTTTACTATTAAAGCTTCATTAGACTGTGGCTCAACATCATCATGATGTGCTTCTACTGCATTTATAACTAGTGGATCTTCCTTAAATCTTTTAAGTACTTCAACACCTAGTTCAACATGTGTTCCTACCGTGTCAGCGTCATGATCTAACGCTTTACCTATATCATGTAATAATGCAGCTCTTGTAGCTAATTCTACTCTAAGTCCTAACTCTTCAGCCATTATTTTAGCTAAGTTAGAAACTTCAATTGAATGTGTTAATCCATTTTGTCCATAACTAGTTCTATATTTTAATTTTCCTAGTAATTTAATAATTTCAGGTGGTAGATTTGAAACTCCTGTTTCTAACATTGCTCTTTCACCTTCTTGTTGAATTGTTTCTTCAACTTCAATCATAGCTTTATCAACTAATTCTTCAATTCTTGAAGGATGGATTCTTCCATCATTTATTAGTGCTTCTAATGCAAGTCTTGCTATTTCTCTTCTAACAGGATCAAAAGCTGATATTGTTATAGATTCTGGAGTGTCATCAATTATGAATTGTGCACCTGTTAAAGTTTCAAGAGTTTTAATATTTCTTCCTTCTCTTCCAATAATTCTACCTTTCATATCATCATTTGGTAGAGTAACAACTGAAATTGTTGTTTCTGAAGTATGATCTGCTGCACATTTTTGTATAGCATGTGCAATCATTTCCTTTGCCTCTTTTTCTGCAGTTAGTTTAATTTTGTCTTTTTGTTCTTGAATTAATCTAGCTTTCTCTGTTGTTAGTTTTCTTTCTAACTCAGTTAAGATTATTTCTTTTGCTTCATCTACAGTTAATTGTGAAACTTTAAGTAATTCTTCCTTTTTTTCTTCTTCTAGTCTTTCTAATTCTTTTTCTTTGTTTGTTAATCTGTTTTCAAAATTGTATAATTCTCTTTCTTTTCTTTCTTGTCTTTCTTCTTTTTTGTCAATCTGTTCTTCTTTTTGAATTATTCTTCTTTCTTGAATACTTACTTCTTTTCTTCTTTCTTTTACTTCTTCATCAGCTAAATTTTTAATATGTAATGCCTCTTCTTTAGATTTTATGATTTCATTTTTATATAATGTCTCAGCTTCCATCTTAGCTCTATCTAAGATGTTTTTTGCTTCTATTTCAGCATTTTTGTTTCTTGTTTTTAAAATCATTTTATATATTAACATGCCTAAAGGCATAAAAATTATAGCTGAAGCGAAAAGAATAAGTAAGATTTTAATTACATCATTCATTTCTTTTCCCCTTTATATAATTTTCAATGTTCTTAATGATTAATATTATAATCGCTTTTCTTTTTTAAGCTATTAATCATTATATTATTATCAGTTTATTAATTTTTCGTTTTTATATTAATATCTGTTAATATCTAAAATAATTATACTATAGTCTATCTATTTTTACAAATAATAATATATTAAAATAAAAAGACAATTCATATTTATGAATTGCCTTTCTTTCTACTTTAACCAGACTTTAACTCTATTATTGAATAGTCTTAAGTTTAAATATTCAAGTAATAGCTGTATCCTGTAAATGTTACCACTCTACTTTCATATAGTGCTTTGATTTTTGAGTTTACAAATTTTAAAATATCATTTTCACTTTCAAAAGAATCTTTTAAAACTTCTTTTACTTCTTCGAAAATTTCAAAACTTGTAAATTCTCCTTCTTTTTCCAGTATCTTTTTAGATACTACTAGGTCTGGATTAATATTCATTTTATTCCTCCTTTATTATTCAATAAATAGAGTAATGACTGATTGTATTTATTATAGCATTTTATATATGTATTTCAATATGTTTTTATAAATAAAAAACAAGTTTTCACTTGTTTTTCATGTATTATATTATCTATATTTTATATTATCTATATTTCAAATTATATATCCTCAATATTGCTTTCTAGATCTACAATTTTTCTAATAACTGCTTCTAGGTCATCTATATCTTTACTTTCAACAACTTTT
>CAZMFV010000009.1:7178-21063 GCA_964565695.1 uncultured Lachnospiraceae bacterium | reverse complement strand
AGCAACAGATGTAAGTAATGATGATTGGAACCATCCTCTATATTGGTCATTTCCTTCTAAATATAAATCTGCTTTTGGTAAGCCTCTTAGTTTAACAACAGATTGATGTGTTGAACCAGAATCAAACCATACATCCATGATATCTCTTTCTTTAACAAATTCAGTACTACCACATTCACATTTTGCATTTTCTGGCATTAAGTCTTTTTCATCTGCTTTATACCAAATATTTGAACCATGTTCTCTAAATAATTCTTCAACTTTAGTTAAAGATTCTTCATTAACATATGGCTCATTACAATCTTTACAATAGAATATTGGTAATGGAACACCCCAAGTTCTTTGACGTGAGATACACCAGTCTGAACGTTCTTTAATCATGTCATTCATTCTAGTTTCACCCCATGCAGGATGCCATTTTACTTCTTTTATAGCTTTTAAAGTTTCTTTTTGGAAACCTTTAACAGATGCAAACCATTGATCTGTTGCTCTATAAATAATCGGATATTTACATCTCCAACAATGAGGATATGAATGATCAATATCTCCTTTATTTATTAAATAATTATTTTCATATAGCCATTTAATAATTTCCTTATTAGACTTTAGATAATACATATCATTAAACATGCCTGCATGCTCTCTATGTACTCCTTTAGAGTCTACTGATACAGGAATGTCTAAATCAAATTTTCTAGCCATTAAATAGTCTTCCATACCATATGCAGGTGCAGAGTGTACTAATCCTGTTCCAGATTCTTTATCAACTAATAATGTATCATCAGAACCAAGTAGTATAGGTGAAATTCTATCTAAGAACGGATGCTTATATTTAACACCATCTAATTCTTTACCTTTTAAAGTTTTAACAATCTTATGTTCTAAAACATTAAACTTTTCTACTAGATCTTTAACATGGTCTTTTAATATTAATATTTTTTCTTCAACAACTTCATCTAAATCTTTACCTGTTTCTAAATCAAAATTCTTTCTTTTAATATCTAGGACTACATAATCAAAGTCTGGATGAACTGTTATTGCCATATTCCCAGGTAATGTCCATGGTGTTGTTGTCCAAATAACTGCTGATGTGTTTTCTAAGTCTTTATCTTCAGCTTCAATAATAGGAAACTTAACATAGATTGATGCTGATGTTACATCTTTATATTCAATTTCAGCTTCAGCTAATGCTGTTTCACAATCAGTACACCAATAAACAGGTCTTTTACCTTTATAAATATATCCATTTAAATACATTGTTCCAAATACATTGATTTGTTCTGCTTCAATTTTAGGATCATATGTAATATATGGATTATCCCAATCACCTAAAACTCCTAATCTTTTAAATCCTTCTGTTTGTATATCAATAAATTTAGATGCAAAATCCTTACACGTATCTCTAAATACATTTACAGGAATTTCATCTCTATTTAATTTTAATTTTTCAATTGCCTTCTTTTCAGTAGGAAGACCATGAGTATCATATCCTGGTATATATGGTGTCCAGAATCCTTTTAAATGTTTATATCTAACTATAGTGTCTTTTAACACCTTGTTTAAAGCATGTCCTATATGGATCTCACCATTTGCATATGGAGGTCCATCATGAAGGACATATGCAGGATTCCCTTCATTCATTTCTAACATCTTGTCATATATTCTTTTTTCTTCAAACACTTCATCTAAAACCTTTGGTTCCATATTTGGAAGATTTCCTCTCATAGGAAAATCAGTTTTAGGTAGATGTAGTGTATCTGTATAATCAATTTCTTTCTTTTCTACTTTCTTATCTTCTGCCATCTCTTCACCTATTTCTTATTTCTTTTAAACTTTTTATTTTTAATCAATCTATATTTTTATTTTAATTAATTTCTTTTATTATATTTTAGTAAATTGTTCTATTATAGTTCCATCTTCTATAACTGTATTTTCAGATATATATACATATGGCCCTATTACACAGTCTTCACCTATTGAAGTACCCTCTTTAATAGTTGTATTAGGTTTTATAACTGTATCTCTACCTATGGTTACATTATCATGTATATATGTTGTATTAATATCTTCTATAGTAACTCCATTTAACATATGATAATTATTTATTCTATTTCTTAAAACTCTAGTAATTAATTCTAATTGTGCTCTATCATTAACACCTAGTATTTCAGTATTATCTTCTACAGTAAATGCACCTGTTCTTAAACCTCTATTGCTTATAATTTCTATAGCATCAGTTAAATAGTATTCTTTTTGAATATTATTTGGTTTTATTTCTTTAAGAGATTTTAATAATGCTTCAATATCAAAACAATATATCCCAGCATTTATTTCTTGTATAAGTCTTTCTTCTTCTGTTGCATCTTTTTCTTCTCTTATAGTTTCAATAGCACCACCTTCATCTCTTATGATTCTTCCATAACCTGTTGGATTATCATAAACTGCTGTTAAAACAGTTGCAGCTTCTTTTGATTCTATTGATTTTTCTATCATCATTTCAATTGTTTCAGCTCTTATTATAGGAACATCACCATAAAGTATTACAACTTTTCCTTTTTTACCTTCTAGATATGGTGCAGCTTGCATTACAGCATGCCCTGTACCTAATAACTCTTCTTGATAAGCATAATCTACAGTATCACCTAAAACTTCTTGAATTTGTTCTTTCATATGCCCTACAACAGTAATTATTTGCTTTGAACCTATTTTTATAGCTAGATCTCTAACTCTTTTAACTAATTCCTTATCATAAATTTGTTGAACTAATTTAGAGTTTTTTGATTTCATTCTCGTTCCCTTGCCTGCAGCAATTATTATAGTGTAAATTTCCATGTATTCCCCCTTGAATAAATACAAAAAAATACTTATTAAACCTTAATTTAATATTAAAATTTAAATAGTGTTTTTTAATTTTAAATTTATTTTAGTTTACCATAATATAGGTGAATTATCAAGAAAAAAGAAAGATACAGCTTATTAAAAACTAGTATCTTTTTCTCTTAATATTGTCTTGTATATATTTTATTTTCTATTGCTTGTTTTTTATATTATTTTTAAATTATTATTTTCTAATTATCATCATCTTCAAATTTTAAAACAGACAAAAATGCTTCTTGTGGTATTTCTACATTGCCAATTTGCTTCATTCTCTTTTTACCTTTTTTCTGCTTATCTAATAATTTTTTCTTTCTAGATATATCTCCACCATAACATTTAGATAAAACATCTTTTCTAGCTGCTGAAACAGTTTCTCTTGCTATAATCTTACCACCAATTAAAGCTTGTATTGGAACTTCAAATAATTGTCTTGGAATTTCCTTTCTTAATTTTTCAGCCATTTTTCTTCCTCTAGAATATGCTGCATCTTTATGTACAATTGAAGATAATGCATCAACCATTTCTGCATTAATATATATGTCTAATTTCACTAATTCAGCTTCTTGATATTCTTTAAAACTATAGTCTAATGAAGCATAGCCTCTTGTTCTTGATTTTATATAGTCAAAAAAGTCATATATTATTTCATTTAAAGGCATGTCATATTCTAAGATAACTCTATTTGTATCTAAATATCTCATATCCTTATATACACCACGTCTGTTTTGACAAACATCCATAACATTACCAACATATTCTTTAGGTATTAAAATCTCAACAGTCATAATTGGTTCTTCAATTTTTTCAATTTCCATTACTGTTGGAAGATCAGCTGGATTATATAATTCTAACACTTCTCCATCTGTTTTAGTTACTCTATATATAACAGAAGGTGCTGTTGTAATTACTCCTATGTCATATTCTTCTTCAATTCTATTTACTACAACTTCTAAATGAAGTAATCCTAAAAATCCACATCTAAATCCAAATCCTAATGCTTGAGATGACTCTGGTTCATAATTAAATGCAGCATCATTTAATTTTAATTTAGCTAAAGAATCTTTTAAATATGTATAGTCATTTCCATCAATTGGATACATTCCACAATATACCATTGAAACAGCAGGTTTATATCCAGGAAGAGCTTCCTTTGTTGGATTAGATTTTAAAGTAACAGTATCACCCACTTGTACTTCTTCAGCTTCTTTAATACTTGCTGCAAAGTATCCTACTTCACCAGCATCTAAACTCTTACCCTCTTTATATTCACCAGCACCAAAATATCCTATTTCATTTATTATAAAGCTTTGTCCAGTAGCCATAAATAAAACTTCATCATTTAATTTTAAACTACCTTCAAAAACTCTAACATATGAAATAACGCCCTTGTAATTATCATATTTAGAATCAAATACTAAGGCCTTAGCTTTGGCTTTTTTATCACCCATTGGTGCAGGAACTTTTTTAACTATTGCTTCTAAAACTTGGTCACAATTTAAACCGGTTTTTGCTGAAACACATGGTGCATCACTTGCATCAATTCCAATAACTTCTTCAATTTCTTTTTTTACTTCATCAACCATTGCATTAGGAAGATCAACCTTATTTATTACAGGTATTATCTCCAAATCATTTTCCATTGCTAAATAAACATTAGCTAAAGTTTGTGCTTCAATACCTTGTGTTGCATCAACAACAAGTATTGCTCCTTCACATGCAGCTAATGATCTAGATACTTCATAATTAAAGTCAACATGTCCAGGTGTGTCTATCAGATTTAAGATATAGTCTTTCCCATCTAAAGCTGTATATTCCATACGAACAGCTTGAGATTTTACTGTTATTCCTCTCTCAATTTCAACACTCATACTATCTAATACTTGTGTTGTCATATCTCTTTTTTCTAAAACACCTGTCATTTCTATTAATCTATCAGCAAGTGTAGATTTACCATGATCGATATGTGCAATTATACTAAAATTTCTTATATTTTCCATAAATTGATTTTAACATAAAAGATAATAGATATCAATAAAAAACAACATCCATGGATGTTGTAAATTCTTTTATTTATTTATCTGTTAATAAGTAAAACTATTTTTTTACTTCCTCATCTATTTCAATACCATCATCTAATTCTCTCATCATTTCTAGTGCTGATATTAAAACAGATTCAACTTTAGCCTTGTAAATTTGAGATTCTTTCTTTAATTTATCTAGGGCTATGTTTTTTTGAGTTATTTCTTCATTAACACTATTTAAAGTGTCAACAACCTGCAAGTTCGCTTCTTGTATGATTTGTTCAGCTTCTTTTCTAGCTAAACTCTTCATATTATCTGTAGTTTCTTTGGCAACAACTAAAACTTCTTGAAGCGCATTTTCTAAATACTCATATTGCTCATTTTTTGCTTCAAGATCATTTATTTTTTCCTTCAAGTCTAATAACTCTCTCATCATTGTGTCATAATCTTTAGAAATCTCATCAAGAAAGTCATCAACCTCTCCAGCATTATACCCTTTAAAACTTTTAGTGAATTGCTTGTTGTCTATATCATTTGGTGTTAGCACTAATTCCTCCTTTAATTAGTTTCTCCAAGGTGTTGCCATTTTAGTTTCAAACTTTTGTTCTTTTGTATCATTTACTATATCATAATTGAAAGGAGCTATAACAAACACAGAGTTTGATACTTTCTCAACCTTACCTTCAGCAAAGTCAACTGCACCAGAAACATAGTCTAAAAATCTTCTACCAACTTCTTTTGGAACATATTCTAAATTTAAAACAACTGAATATTTGTTTCTTAATAAAACACAAACATCCTTAGCTTGTTCAAATGAATTAGGTTTTACAATTTTCATCTTAATTGCATTTTGATTTTCTTGCATTGATATTACCTTATTGCTTTTTGGCCATGAGAAATTAATCTTGCTTTGCGCTCTTTCATTAACTTCCTCTTCTTCAAATTCTTCCTCTAACTCTTCATATTCATCATAACCGTATTCATCATAATACTCGTCATCTTCTCTATGCACTAAGTTAGATACAAGATCTTTAATTTTCGCTACCATTTAGCTCCTCCTAAAAACATATATGTATTTCTATACTCTTATTATGTTTTTTTCAAACCTTAAAGTCAAACTACCAGATTTATTATTTCATAAAAAATACATAGTTGTAACAAATTAGAAATATTATTCTTGTATGTATTTCTGTGGGTTTATAAGTATTTGGTCATTCTCATTTATAGTCATTCTATTTTTTGTTAGATCTAATTTCATATCATTTAACTCTTCTGTAGTGTAGTTTCTAATTAAAGAAAATTCATCAGTTTCTTTAATTACTTTAACTAAGATTTGTTCTATAATTGTTCCTCTTTTTCTTGCAATATAAGATAAATCATTATCTTTTGTAAAAGCCTTATTATTAACTTTTAAACCTTGATCTTCCCACCATATTATTTCAACTTTTATTTTTCTATATTGTAATAATCTTTCTGTATTAACAGAAATTTTAAATACTATTATTTTACCATCTTTTCCAGCATCATTTACAGCTTCTACTATAGCTACGACTTCATCTTCATTTGCAATTCTAATTTTAACTTTATCGCCAACTTCTGTTTCCATTGCATGTGTAGATTTAGATTTTACAACAAGATAGTTTTCAAAATTATTAACAATTTTACACTTATCTTTAGTTTCTGGGATAATACTTCCAACCTTAATATCATATTTTGCAAGATTTTCTTTATTAATCTTATTAAATTCATTTTTATTTAAATTTTCTTCAAATCCATCTACTCTATATGAAACAGTTCCTGCAACTGGTGAGTATATAATTTTAGATTCACCTGTTAATCTTTCCTCTATAGATTTCTTTTCATCTAATAATTTTTTAATCTGAGATCCTTCTTTAGAAAGTTCTCCCGCAATTTTAGCCTTTTGTAATATTTCTTCATTAACACTTTTTTCAAAACTTAGAATTCTAGATTGTTGATTCATAGAATTTAATTCTAACAGTTTAGCTTCTATAGATGAATCAATGATAGTATTTTCTGGTGAATTAATATTATCTTGTTGTTCAATTAAATGTTCTTGTATTTCTTTATCTATTTTAGCAATTCTATCTATTTGTTTGCTTTCTTCATTAGAATAATATCTAAAGATTTTCATACCTTTAGAAACCTTTTCACCTTCAAATACTTCTTGATGTAGCAGACGCTTAGATCCATCTGTAATAACTTCTTCTTCCCTTAATATAAGTGCTTCTATTATTTCTTCCTCAGATAGAATGTCTTTTTTTATTAAAAATATTGGTGTAGGCTCTTTTAAGAAATTAAAAAAAGTAGATAACATTATCATTAATACAATTAATATAATGATTAAAATAAAAGCTGTTAAAATTTTTTTAAAATTACCATTGTTTTTCTTCATATAATTTTTATTTCTTTTCTTTCATTTATTTTCTACTTTTTCTTTGATTGATTTTATTTTGTTTTATTTTATTTCTTTTAATATAGTATCAATAGCTTTTTCTTGATTTTCTGCATCAAGCCATATTGCATTGTTTTTTCTAAACCATGTAAATTGTCTTTTAGCATAATTTCTACTTCTTTGTTTTATAAGTTCCGACATTTCTTCATAATCTATTTCATTATTTAAATACATTAAAACTTCTTTGTATCCTATAGCTTGCCCAGATGTCTTAGAAAAATTATTCTTAATATTTTTTACTTCATCTATTAAACCTTGGTCTAACATTATATCAACTCTTTTGTTTATTCTTTCATATAATATATTTCGTTCAGAGCTTAATACAAAAAGTTTAAATTTAAATTCATTATTTTCTCTATTTTCTAATTCTATTTGAGATTTAGTTTTTCCAGTAACATGGTGCATTTCTAATGCTCTTATTATTCTTCTTGAATCAATAGGCGATAATTTTTCTGCAGATTCAAGATCTATTTCTTTTAATTTATCATATAGTTTTTCTAAATATTCAGGATGCTTTTCTATCTTTTTTTCTTCAGATCTTCTATATTCTATATCAATATTTTCATCAAAATTTATTCCATATAGTAGTGAGTTTAAATATAATCCAGTACCTCCAACAATAATAGGAGTCTTACCTCTTGACATTATATCTTTAATAATCTTTCTAGCATCATTACTAAATTCTGCTACAGAATATTTCTCTTGTGGTTCTCTTATGTCTATTAAATAATGTAGTATCCCCTCTGATTCTTCTTCAGTTACCTTAGCTGTTCCTATGTCCATAAATTTATATATCTGCATTGAATCTGCAGATATAATTTCACCATTAATAGCCTTAGCTAATTTTACACTTAATGAAGTTTTACCAACAGCTGTTGGTCCTCCTATAATTGGAATAATCATCTTCTAGCAAACTTTCTTTCTAAATCTTTCTTAGTCATTTTTATTGCTGTAGGTCTTCCATGTGGACATGTAAATGGATTAGGTAGACTTAATAAATCATCTAATAATGCTCTTATTTCTTTTTCATCTAATACCATATTTGCTTTTACAGCTGCTTTACAGGCAATTGTTGATAGGAATCTTTCTTCTATTTCATCTTTACCTGTTACATACGATGAATCTAGTTCATCTAATATGTCTAAAAATAATTCTTTAGTATTTAAAATTTCAGTCATGCTTGGAACAGCAATTAATTTTATTGTATTTATACCGAATTCTTCTAATTCAAATCCAGCTTTTTTGAATACATCCATATTACTTCTTACTATTTCCATTTCTCTATATGATAATGTAATAACATCTGGAAGTAATAATGTCTGACTGTCTTTATATTGTTCATTATAATAGTTTAATTTAACTTCTTCATAAAGTAATCTTTCATGTGTAGCATGTTGATCAATCATGTATATTGAGTCTCTCATTTCAATAATTATATATGTTCCAAATGCAACACCTATTACTGAGTAAACTGGAATATTATCATTAAATAATGTCAATTCTGGTTTTTTAAATGATTGAGACATGTCAATACTTTCTTCAAATGCCTTCTTCTCTTTTTGCTCTTCATATGAATCAACACCAAATGCTCTTCTATACATTTTAGAAAAATCAAATTTATTACCAATACTAGCCTTGCTTTCTAATTCTTGCTTTTCTTTTAATTCTTCTTCTAAAATTTTATTTACTGCATCTAAATCTAATACATTTGTGGTTTCACCCTTACTCATTTTAGATGAAATTAAATTTTCTACAATATTCCCAGTTTCAATAAATGCACCATCTTTAGAATCTAGTTTTTTCTTTAAATTAGCAAGAGCTGATTCTGCATCTTCAATAAAACTTTCTTTTTCTACTGGTTTAAAATCAGTCATTGTGTCAGGCTCTATATCAACATCTTGTAATACTGATTCTTTTATTTCTGTACTAAATGAATCCTCATATTCTTTATCTTCCTGAGCTAATGGTTTTAATTCAGGTGTTGTTGTAACTGCTTCTTTTGCTATTATTGCTTGAATTTTACTTAAAATATCATCTTTTGAAGCATCCTCATCTAATTCACTTTTCAATTGATTTATGATTGCTTCTGTTTCTATAATTTGAGAAGGTCTATCTACTTCTTCTAATACTTCTTCTAGAGTTTCTTCAGAAATTTCCTCTTTTAATTCAACAATATCTTCTCTATCTTGCAAGCTTATTTTGTCTGTTTGGAATAAAGCTCTATATCTTTCTTCATTAGAGATGTCATTATCTTCTCTTTCTGTTTCTTCTAAAGTTTCTTTAGCAATTCTTTCTTCTTGTTCTATTACTTCTGATTCTAGTTTTTCTTTATGTTCTAAAATTTCTTCAAGTATTTTTTCTTCAGTACTTTCAATTCTTTCTAAGTCTTCTTCTTGGTTTTCATCAATTTGCTTACCTAGTTCTTCATCTCTTTCTCTTATTTCTTCTCTAATTCTTTCTTCAAACTCTTCTTCCTCTTCTTCAACTTGTTCCTTATATCTATTAAGGATTGTATGAATATTTAATGAAGCTGTTCTGTCTATCTGTTCTTTAATTTTAGATAGTTTTTCAGTTGTTTGTTCTTCTCCTATCCAATCTAAACTTGCATGATCTTCAGAAAACTCGTCATTTTCTTTTAATTCCTTTTCTTCTTGACCTTCTTTTTCCTTTAACATTTCTTGGTATGAGAATTTAGGATTTTTAGTTAATGCTTCATAAATTTCAGAATGTTTTTTCTCTAATTCTTCTTCTTCAATATCTCTATCGCTTTTCTTTTCTTTAAAATTAAAGAATCCTTTTGTTCTTTTTGAAGGAGTTATTTTTTCTGTGTTTTCTAATGCCTTATTAACTTCCTCAGAATCTAATTTCCCTGTTGCTTGGTAATTATTAAAATGAGAAAAATTATTGTCATCATATTTAGGTACAAATACATTTTCAACCAATTCTGATTTTGCTAAAGCATTATGAATAGTCATGTTTACAGCTTTAAACACTTCTCCTTCTTCTCTAAATCTTATTTCTTCCTTTGTTGGATGTACATTAACATCGATTAATTTTGGATCTATTCTTATATCTAGAATACTAAATCCAAATCTTCCTAATGGAATCAATCCTTTAAAAGCCTTTGTTGTTGCAGCAGTTAAAGTTCCATCTTTTATAGGTCTACCATTAACAAAAAAGATTTGATTTCTTCTATTAGATCTTGCTATTTCTGGCTTTCCTACAATACCTTTTATTTTTATATTTTCAGTTTCATGTTCAGATTCAATAATTGCATTTGCAATTTCTTCACCAAAAATACTATATATTACAGATTTAGTATCACCATTTCCAGTTGTTTGAAGAATGATTTTTCCATTATTTATTAGTTTAAATGCAATGTCTTTATTTATTATTGCAAGTTTTTTTACTATGTCTTCAATATATCCTGCTTCTGTATAATCTTTCTTTAAGAATTTATATCTTACTGGGGTATTAAAAAATAATTCTTCAATTGTCATAGATGTTCCAACAGATGCTCCTATTGATTGTAAGTCTTTTACATCTCCTGCTTCTAAAATAATTTGTGTTCCCATCTCTTCATCTGCTGTTTTGGTAATTAAATTAATTTTAGAAATAGAAGCAATACTTGCTAAAGCCTCACCTCTGAATCCCATTGTTGAAATTTCTTCTAAATCATTAGCTGATCTTATTTTACTAGTAGCATGTCTTTCAAATGCTATTTCAACATCATCTTGTTTGATACCTTTTCCATCATCTGTAATCCTTATTAAAGAAACTCCACCTTTTTCAATTTCAATAATAATATTTTTAGCACCTGCATCAATAGAATTTTCAACCAATTCCTTCACAACTGAAGCTGGTCTTTCAATAACTTCTCCGAGCAGCAATTTGATTTATTGTTAATTCATCTAATTCAACAATATCAGCCATTTATTCCCCCTTAAAATTTAGAATGTCACTCTTGCATAATCTATAACTTTTTTAATTTCTTTTGCAACTGTATCTGGATATTTTTTATTTACACTATCAGTAATTGTATCATAATTATACTGTTTTAAAAAGGCATCCGTTTCATACTCAATCTTTTGTAATTCTTTCATTTCTCTGTATTCTTTACTTATAGGTAAACTTCTATAAGACTTTTCTAGAATTATTTCTGCAACCTTGTCTATGTTTACAGAAAAATTATAATCAATAGTGCTTTCAACTAATTCTAGTTTCTCAATAATTCTTTGAATTTCTTCATCTTCATTATCTTGATTTTCTTCTTTAAACATAGTTGTATATGCTAATATCTCATGTATACTATAACTTTGTTCAATACTAAGTTCTTGATCTAGTTTTTCTTCTATTTTTTCAATTTTAAATTCATTTTCACAAATTTTAAATTCTTCTATATCTTTTTTTCCTGATAAAAATAGGAATACTTTTTCTACAGAAGATCTATCTTCTAATCTATAGATTTCTTCTTCCAATATTTTCTTATGAGCTCTTGCTATATTTTTAACTACATAGTCTGCAATTTGTCTTTTTAACTCATTTTCTTCTATTAATGCTAATTCATCAAATCTATCAATTGAAGTACCTGGTTTAGCTGATTTAGCATTATTAAATAAGTTTATTAAGATTCCTATCTGATTATCATTGTCTATAATTTTTTTATACCTTATTTCTTTAACTTCATTTTTAGCCTCACCACTTGTTAAAGCAATATAGTATTCTTCAAAATCTTGATAAATATTTTCCATCATATTAGATAGTTCTAATGCTGCTTCTCTTATTTTAAAGCCATCAGAAACAGCAATATAGTTTGCACCACAATCTGCAGCTATCTTTGCAAATTTTTGTTCAATTTTAATTAACTCTTCTGATCTTCTTAAAATTTTAACCGCTTCTTCATTGTTAGATTTTAATGCTTTTTGAAGTTGCCCAAAGAATTCTTTTTCACTAGATGTTAAATTTTCAGCCTTTCTAATTTTTGTTCTTTCTAGTTCAATTTCCATTATGGCATCAACAAATATTTTTTCTATATATATTCTAATATTTTCTTTCCATAATTTAATATTCTCAATAGCAGTTTCCATTTTATTTTGATTTAATGTGAATTCTTCTATCTTGTCTTCGATGTTTTTTGCAAGTTCTTCTATTCTAATCTTATTTTCTTCAGCATTTATATCAATTGTGTCTTCTTTTTTATTTCTTTTTTCACTTTCTTGTATGTCTAATAATTCTCTTTTAGTATCAGCTAAATTTACACTTATTAAATGATTAGCCTTTTCTAAGTCATAATATAATTTTAAATTTTCAGCTTGATTTTTAGAATTTGAAACAATTTTGTCTAATATGTTTTTGTCAGTATCTTTTCTAGCAGGAAAACTTAAATTCTCAAATTTAAATTTTACAAATATTCTGCCTTCTATTTCTTCTATTCTTCCACTTTGTTCAACACTAAAAGGTGGTGCTAATATAACAGTTTCTAATATGTCAAATTCTTCCTTAGTAATATATGCAGGAACATTTTTAAGTTCTGCTTCCACAATAACTAAATCTTCTTCATTAAAATTTTTTGTTTTAGCTACAAATAGATCTTTAGTTCCAGCTAAAAGTCCTAAATATTCTTTTGATGAAGCAAAAACATTAAATTCTTTTAAAGACATTGGGATGTATACTTTTTCTAATTTATGTTTATTGTTTAATTCATCTTTGAAAATAGCTAAATAAAGCTTAGAAAAATAATCTAAAACCTCTTCTGTTTCATTGTAGTATTCCCATATTTCAGGTTCAAAATTTCCAAGTTTTAAATTATTTTCTACACTATCAATTATAAAATTGAAATGTTTCTGTTTGCTTTCTTCTAAGATTTTTTTAATTGCTAATTTTTCTTCTGGAAAAATGTAGTAATCATTTGTTCCCATTATTTCTCATCCCTCTTTTCTCAGCATATTTTTTTAATTTTTCATAAACTAAATAATTCACTGTTCCTTTTGGATATTCACCATTTGTATTAATTTTGCCACTAGGTACATTAGTTAATATTTCAATTCCTTCATCAATTGTACTTATTGCATATATGTGGAATTCATTTTTTTCAACTGATTCAATAATCTCATCTGATAGATGTAAGTTTTCTACATTTTGTTTAGGTATTATAACACCTTGTTTTCCTGTTAATCCTTTTATTTTGCAAATTTGGTAAAAGCCTTGTATTTTTTCATTTACACCACCAATTGGTTGTATAAATCCTTTTTGGTTAACAGATCCAGTTACAGCAATTTCCTGTGATAAAGGAAGTTCTGATAATGATGAAAGTATTGCATAAACTTCTGTTGATGAAGCACTATCTCCTTCTACTTCTCCATATAATTGTTCAAAAACTACACTTGCTGTTAAATTCAATGGAAAATTCTGTGCAAATTTTTCTCCCAAATATCCAGATATAATTAAAACACCTTTAGAATGTGAAGGACCAGACATTTTAATTTCTCTTTCAATATTTAAAATTCCCTTATTT
>CAZMFV010000009.1:0-7168 GCA_964565695.1 uncultured Lachnospiraceae bacterium | reverse complement strand
GAATGTATTAGCTGTAATTTTTGTTGGTTTACCAAATGCGTAATCTCCAAATGAGATAACACTTAACCCATTTATTTGACCAACTTCTGCTCCCTTAGTAGAAATTAAAAGTATGTCTTTTTCAATCATCTCTGTAAGTCTATTATCATATTTTCTTATTCTTTCAATTCTTTCATTAAAAGATTTTATAATATAATCTTCAGTTATTAGTTTTTCATTTTCAGCCTTAGCCCATGTTGATGCCTCTGCTACCAGTTTCCCTATTTCAGCAAAATTTGTAGAAAGTTTGTCTTTTTCCTGTGCTAGCTTTGAAGCATATTCAACTACTCTAGACATTGCTTTATTATCAAGTGGTAAAAGATTTTCTTGAGCACAATATGATGCTATAAATTTTGAAAGTTTTTGAATATTTTCCTTTGTTTTGCATGCTGTTTCTTCAAATTCAACTTTAATTTTAAATAATTTTTTAAAGTCTGGATCATTTTGAAGTAAATATTGATACACATCAGCATGTCCTATTAGAATAACTTTAACATTTAAAGGCATGTGTTCAGGCTTTAAAGTCACAAGTAACATTGATACTTTTTGTTCAGGACTTTTTTCCATTCCTAATTTTTCAACTTTTAAAGCTCTTTTTAATATTTCATATGCCATTGGTGTTGATAAAAACTCTTTTGCTTGAAATACTATATATCCACCATTTGCCTTATGTAATAGTCCTGCTGTTATTTTCTTGTAGTCTGTAACTAATGTTCCAAATCTATTTTCATAATCTATTTTTCCAAATATATTTTCAAATGTGTAGTCAATGTCCATAACTACAGGTGCACCTTCAGTTTGAGAATTATCTACAAATAGATTTACTTCATAATTTTCCCAAGGTTTTTCTTGTGTTTGCATTTGTGGAGTATTACCATTGCTTAAATCTCTTTTCAAAAACTCTGGTAGATTTTTTAATACATCATCTTTAACTGTTTTTAAGAAATATATAACTTTCTTTTCTGTTTTGAATTCATCTAAAACAGGAATTAATAATTTGTCTAAAATAACATCAGCAATTCTCTTTTGCCAATTTTTTAAATTATCATCTTTCTTAAGTTCTAATTCTTTTATTTCAGAAAGCGCTTCAAAAATATCACTTTCAATGTCTTTTGATTTATTTTCAAATTCTATTTTAATTTTGCTATCAAGTTTTTCAAAATCTGCTTTAGAAAGAGTTATTCCATCAACAATTGGCAACATGAAAACTCCATTAGAACTTTCAACAACCTCAAAACCTTTTGGCTTTGTTTTTTTATTTAGATCTTTAATAACTGCTTTTTTCTCTTTTTCGAACTCTTGATTAATTACTACTTTTTCTTTTTCTAATTCTTCTTCTTTAAAAGAATCTTGTAAGTATGGTCTTATAGAAGAAATAAATTTATTCATTGCATCTTTAAATTTTAAACCATCACCTGCTGGTAATCTTATAGAAATAGGTTCATTTGGATTTCTGAAATTATATACATAGCACCAATCATCTGGTACTTCTGATGCTTTAGCTTTTTCAGCTAAATATTTTTTAATATACATTGTTTTACCAACACCAGTTGGTCCTTCAAAGTAAATATTATATCCCTTTACATTAATCTCTAGTCCAAAATCAAAGGCTTTAACACCTCTTTCCTGACCATAAATCAATTCAGTTGTATCTAAAACTGTGTCTAAAGGATTGAAATTCACTTCTTTAGGGTTTATTCTAGCCTTTAAATCTTTTGATGTTAGTCTGTTTTTCTTAATCATTATTTCCTCTTTTGTAATATATTTTCCTACATCTATTATATTTTTTATAACACAACATTTCAAGTATATTACAAAAATACTCATTAAAAAACAAGGGAATAAATCCCTTGTTTTAGAAATTGATGCTTCTTATTACTGCACTTATTGCTAATGCCATAAATGTAACATAGGAGTTAGTCCTATTCATTACTTTCATATCCTTGCCTCTTATTAGGCATGGAAATACAAAACTTAGTAAAAGTATTATAATCTTTTCTAAATCACCCAAAACTTCATGCTCAGGTAATTTTAGAAGATCACTTCCTAAGAAAATAAATGAAGCTCCTAGAAAGCCAATTATAATACTGTAAACAAATACAGCCCGTTTCAAAAAACCCTTCTTGCCTTTTTCAAATAGTAATTCTAATCCAAGCGAAGCATAGCATATGCAAGTTTTGAATGATAGAATCACAAAAAAGAAAAGTATTGCAGTTTTAATAAAACTTAGTACAGTTGACACATCTCTCTCCTCCTTTTTCACCATTAACTAGCAAATCAATTATATAACTACATATATTATACCATATTTTAGCTATTTCTTCATTTCTAAACAAAAAAAGAGAGGTACTACCTCTCTTTCTAGATATCATAAAGTCAAATATAACTTAACTAAGACTGCTATGATATAGATTGCTCCAAATAAGTCTTGGAATTTCCGTTCATCATTCGAAGAAGTTTCCCTTGCAAATAGTATTGCTATTAAAGAAAAAGAGATTCTTATCATCTGCTTTTCTGTCATTCCTTCTTTTGAAAGAACTACAAAGGTTACTCCTAAAACCATAAGAGCATTTATACAAATATATAAAATAATTTTTAAAATATTTGTCCGTCCATTTAGCATTTCTTTTGTTAAAAAAACTGAAAATTTTAAAAACACAAAAGTTACAATGGCAGCTCCTAATAGTGAAAACATCTCTATTAAGTCTTTCATTTGAAACTCCTTTCATTATAGTAAAAAACTTCTACTACTGAAAAATACCTATGTGCAAATTATAACATGGAATCTTATTTTTTCATAGAAAATACATTTGAAATTAGATAGATATGATTAAAAGTAGGATTAGAGAATAAAAAATAAGGAATAGATAATCTAGAATAAAAGGTTAAGAATTGAAAATGAAAGAAGAGAGACAATTGTCTCTCTTCTCTCTTTTACAGAGGCCAATACTCTATAAGTATTAGAATCGCCGCCATTAGCACATAAAAGTAAGTTTTCTCTTTTTTAACCATTTTTCTGTCTACTGGTTCAGGAACAAAAAAGCTCCCTACCATTAGAAGTAAAGGTTCCAAAAGATTTAAAAATCTTTTGTCTACAACAGGAATTAACCTACTATAGTTTACAAAGAGCACTCCACCAATAAGTGCAGCCAAGAACCATGCTGCTGGGTAAATTTTCCGGACTTTAAATCCTTCAAAATTCCTCAAGGTCAGCACAAGGCTCAAGATACCTAGGTTCGCTATAATTCCAAGAATAACAGCATTACCAATAAAAAACGGAACATCTAGTAAGAATTTCATAATTCTTCCTCCTTTTTTGTTTTGCCCATAAGTGAGCAAATAATTAAAATACCTGATTTCATCATATCATAACAATTATATTTTTTCCAAATTATATATATTATTTACATTAATTTTTAATTACTTAATTCCTACTATAAATATAAAAAAAGAACTAAATAGTTCCTTTTTCACTTTTTTTATTTTTAGTTTTAGTTTTTATTTACTTAAAACTTTTTCTAATGTCTTCATTTCTTCATATCTTTTAATTTTTCTAGTAGTTGTCTTTATAAGTTCATCTTTACTTAAGAAAATTTCCTTAATATATTTATATGTAGAATGTCTTAGGTTTACTTTCTTAACTTCTCTCCATATATAACTATGTATTTCCTTTTCATTTTTACCTTCAAAATGTTCCTCATCATAAACTATTTTAGCTGATAGTTTTAAATTTGCAGGATCTCCTTTTTGAGGTGCTCCAAATACCATGCTTTCTAAAACTCCTGGTATTTGATTTAGAGCATTTTCGATTTCATCTGGGAAAACATTTTTACCATTTTTAAGAACAATAACAGTTTTCACTCTTCCTGTAACTTTCAAATAACCTTCTTCAGTAAAACCACCTAGATCTCCAGTTTTAAACCAACCATCTTCATCCATTGATTCCTTTGTTGCCTCAATGTCATTATGATATCCAATCATAACAGTTGGTCCTTTTACAAGAATTTCTCCCTCACCTTTTTCATCTGGATTATCTATTTTCACTTTTACTTTAGGGAAAATTTTACCAACAGTTCCTGGTTTTACATGTGGAGGATAACCTGCTGACACTATAGGAGATGTCTCTGTAGCTCCATATCCTTGTGTTAGTGTTATTCCTATATTATTATACCATTTTTGAACATCTTTAGATAATTCTGCACCACCTGAAACAAGTAGTCTTAAATGTCCACCTAAAGATCTATGAATATCACTAAAGATATCCTTTCTTTTATCAACACCAACCTTCATTAACATTGATGACAGTCTTAAACCAACTTTAAATTTATTATATTTACCTTGTTTTTTAATTTCTTTAATAATATTTCTTTGTATACCTTCAAATAACAAAGGAACAGAAATCATTGCAGATATTTGATATTCTTTAATATTTTCTGCTAAATGTCTTAAACCATCTGCATATGCAATCATTCCACCAGCATAATATACATATAGGAAGCCAACAGTTGCTTCAAATATATGTGATAATGGTAGGAATGATAATAAAGTATCTCCTCTTCCAATATCAAAAACAGCATATGCTGAAGCTACATTTGTACAAATAGATTTTTGCGATAATGCAACTAATTTTGGTGTAGAAGTAGTAGCAGAAGTAAATAATAAAATTGATGTTGAATTAGGATTTATTTCTAATTCTCTATATTTTACATCACCTTTTTTAATAGTTTTTCTTCCTTGTTCTACTAAAGTCTTATATGATTCTTCTTTTCTAGAAGATTTTTCTATATCCATATTAACAAAAACTTCTAATTTAGAATCTTTGTTTTTTCTAATTTTATTAATAACATCTGAATGATTTTTAGAATATATTATTCCTGAAACTTCAGATTTAATTATTGCATTTTCTATTTCTTCTGGTTTTAATGCTCTATCTAATGGAACAACAATACCTAGACCACAAGTTACTGCAGCATAGGCAACAGCCCATTCATATCTGTTTTCTGCTATTATGGCAATTCTCTTATCTTTAAGACCTAAAGAAAGCATAGATGTTCCTAATGATTCATAGTCATCTATAAATTGTGAATTACTAATAGTTCTATATTCCTTTATAGTCTTGTCATTTCTTGTTTTATATTTAAAAGCTGGTCCATCACCAAATTTTTCTAATGGATGTTTAAAAAGTTCTCTGAAATTTTCTATTTCCTTTATTTCTACATCAGATGTATAAATAGTTTCTATCATTTCTTACCTCTTTATTTGTATTATTTTATTTTTAATTTTATTTGATTTTTAGTTTTAAATTTTTGCTATGCTATCTATTATATATTATTAATATATAATTTCAAATAATATTATATAAAGAAAAATAGAAGATTCTTTATAAGATTCTTCTATTTTTTATCTCTTTTATTAATATTCAATATTCAATATTCAATATTTAAATATTACCCATTCATTTGTTTAGCAACTTCTTCTGCAAAGTTTTCTTCTCTTTTTTCTAGACCATCACCTTTTTCAAGTCTTACAAAAGATTTAACTTCTGCATTATTTTCTTTTAAATAATCTTCAATTTTCATTGATGCTTCTTTAACAAATGGTTGATCAACTAAAACTACTTCACCGAAGAAAGATTTATCTAATTTTCCTTGAGCAATTTTGTCTAATATATTATCAGGTTTTCCTTCATTTCTTAGTTGTTCAACATATATAGATAATTCCTTATCTACTTCTTCTTGTGGAACTTCAGTTCTGAAAGTATATTGTGGTCTCATTGCAGCTACTTGTAAGCAAACATCTTGAGCTACTTCTTCTGATGCTTCAGTAAATTCTACTAAAACAGCTATTCTTCCTTCACCGTGAACATATGCATGTACCATTCCATCAGTTTCAATTCTTTCAAATCTTCTTAAGTTCATGTTTTCACCGATTTTAGCTATTAAATCAGTTAATTTTTCTTGAACTGTTCTACCTTTTTCATATTCTAATTCTTTTAATTCTTCTATGTCTTTAGGATTATTTTCTGCTACTATTTTAGCAGTTTTTTCTACATATTCTTTAAATTCTGGGTTTTTACCAACAAAGTCAGTTTCAGCATTTACTTCAATAGCAACACCAATCTTTTTATCTTCTGAAAGATATGTATCTACTAAACCTTCTGCTGCAATTCTTGATGATTTTTTAGCAGCTTGAGCAATTCCTCTTTCTCTTAAAATTTCTGCTGCTTTCTCTAAGTCTCCATTAGTTTCTACTAATACTTTTTTACAGTCCATCATTCCTGCACCAGTCATTTCTCTTAATTCTTGTACTAATTTTGCTGTTATCATTTAAACCTCCTTATTAAGCTTCTTTTTTATCTTCTTTAACTTCTTCTTTTACTTCAACTTCTTGAATCTTATTATCTTTAACTTCGATTTCATCTAAGTTTACAAATTCTTTTTCTTCATTTTCTTCAACATTTTCAAATTCTAAAATTGTTTCTTCATCAATTTGTGGTTCTAATGCTTCTAAAATTGCATTAGCAATTATATCTGTAATTAATTTTATAGATCTTATAGCATCATCATTACCTGGTATAGGTAAATCAATTGGTGTAGGATCACAATTTGTGTCTGTTAAAGCAATTATAGGTATATTTAACTTATTTGCTTCTTTAACTGCAGTGTAATCTTCACTTGGATCAATTAAGAAAACTAAGTCTGGAACTTTAGTCATGTCCTTAATTCCACCTAAATTTCTTTCAAGTTTGTTTCTTTCTTTTTCTAAACCAATTACTTCTTTTTTAGGTAGGTATTCATAAACACCATCTTCTTCCATTGATTGAAGTTTGTTTAGTCTAGCTACAGATTTTCTAATAGTACTGAAATTAGTTAACATACCACCTAGCCATCTATTGCTAACATAGTACATTCCTGTTCTTTCAGCAGCTTCTTTAATAACATCTTGAGCTTGCTTTTTTGTTCCTACAAATAAAACTTTTCCACCATCTTGAACTACTTCGTGAACAAGTTCTACTGCCTTTTCTAATTGTTTTGTTGTTTTTTGTAAATCGATTATGTGGATTCCATTTCTAGCTTGAAAAATATATTCTGCCATTTTTGGATTCCATCTTTTTGTTTGATGTCCAAAG
>CAZMFV010000008.1:1493-23135 GCA_964565695.1 uncultured Lachnospiraceae bacterium | reverse complement strand
GCTTGTGATGTAGATCCATTTGAAGACATTATTTCAGATACAACTCTAATTGCATATGGGAATTCTTCTTCTGATGGTATAACTGGTTCTAATGCCTTTTCAGCTAATGAACCATGTCCTATCTCTCTTCTATTTGTTCCTCTATTAGATCTAGCTTCACCTACTGAATAGCCAGGGAAGTTATATTGATGCATATATCTTTTTGATTCTACATCATCTAATCCATCTAACCTTTGTTCTTCAGATAATTTGCCTAATGTTGTTATAGATAACACCTGAGTTTCACCTCTAGCAAATAATCCAGAACCATGTGTTCTTTCAAATAGATCTATTTCTGAAGAAAGTTCTCTTACATCATCTCTTCCTCTACCATCTACTCTTATGTCTTCTTCTAATAATTGTTTTCTTAAAATTTCTTTTTCTAAATATGTTATTACATCATTTAGAGATTTCTTATATTCAGATTCTTTTTCTAATCTTTCTATTTCAGATAATTTACTTAAAGATTCAAATTCTTCTTTAGCTTCTTCTAGGTTTACAACTATTTTATCTGTTAGATTGCTTAAATTAAAATCTAATGTTTGCTTATCAGTATTCTTCATATATGACTTAATTTCATCATAATGAGCTTTTCTTATAATATCTAATAATTCTTCATTTACTGTTTTTTCTTCATATTCAAATTTTTCTTTACCAATTTCTTTTTGTATTACATCAAAGAATTCTAAAAGTTTTTGAATTTCTTTATGTCCTTCTTTTATTGCATCCATCATTTCTTCGTTAGTTAATTCATTAGCACCTGCTTCTATCATTATAATTTTTTCTTTAGATGCAGCTAATGTTAATTTTAATTCTGATTTTCCTCTTTCTTCTTCTTTAGGATTTAATACTATCTTCTTATCAATATATCCAACTTCAATTGCTGCTAATGGTCCATTAAACGGAATATCTGATGTTGTAACAGCAAGTGATGAACCAATCATTGATAATATGTCTGGTGGAAAATCTTGATCTACTGATAATACTAGACAAGATATAACTACCTCATTTCTTAAATCTTCTGGGAATAATGGTCTTAAAGGTCTATCAATAGCTCTTCCTATTAATACAGCAGCATCTGCTGGTCTTCCTTCTCTCTTCTTAAAACCTCCCGGTATTTTACCAACTGAATAAAGTTTTTCTTCATAATCAATTGATAATGGGAAAAAATCAAATCCTTCTTTTGGACTTTTTGAAGCAGTTACAGTAACTAATACTGCAGTACCTCCTTGTCTTACTAATACTGATTGATTAGCTTGATGTGCAAGTTTTCCAAATTCAAAACTTATTTTTTCTCCTACAAATTCTGTTTCGTATTTTTTATACATTGTTTCTTCCTTTCTTTTAAAAGAAATACCACATTATTTTATATAATTACATTTAAAAAATAAATTATGTTTTTAAATATATCTATAATAATTATTAAGATTTAAGTTTGTAGTTTATATTTTGTAATTTACAAATAATTTATATTTTATAATTTAAATTTTAAACATAACTATTTAATAATGCAGTATATAAAAGGGAAGAATAATCTTCCCTTCACATTTTCTTTTATCTTCTTATTTTTAATTTGTCTGTAATTTCAACATATGCACTTGGATCTTTTTTAAGTAAGTATTTTAATAGATTTCTTCTTTGACCTACTAGTTTTAATAATCCAACCTTTGAGTGATTATCTTTTTTGTGAATTTTTAAATGTTCTGTAAGTTCAGTAATTCTTTCTGTAAGTAATGCTATTTGTACTTCTGTTGATCCTGTGTCATTTTCATCTTTACCAAATTCTTTGATAATTTCTGCTTTTCTTTCTTTTGTCATATTTCCCTCCTTTTATTAAATATCTAAAACCTAGCTTTATATCGGGATTTTATATAGCCAAGTAATAGACTGTTTACATTGTTCATTATACTCTAATATTTCTTTTTTTGCAATATGAGTAATTTACTCTTATTTATTATTAATTTTGTATTATCTATTCATCAATGTCTTTCTCATTGATTATTGATTCTATTAAAATTTTCTTTAATTCTTCTTCTGAAAAATCTATTATTAATTCACCTTCTTTAGCAACAGAAATCTTGCCAGTTTCTTCAGATACAATTACAACAACTGCATCTGTTAGTTCAGAAAGACCTAATGCTGCTCTATGTCTTGTTCCTAAAGTCTTTGAAATATTTTGACTGTCAGATAGTGGCAATATAGATGATGCAGATTTTATCTTGTTTTCTGAAATTATAACAGCACCATCATGTAAAGCTGTATTAGGTTCAAAAATACTTTGAATTAATGGAACCGAAACTTCAGCATTAACTGATATTCCAGTTTCTATAATATCTTTTAATTTAATATCTCTTTCAAAAACTATTAATGCACCAATTTTTTGTTCAGCAAGACTATCTGCAGCAATTGCTACCTTGTATATATTTTCTTTCATACCACCTATATACTTAGTTGGTAATCCAAAGAATTCAGTTAATTTATTTTGTGTTCCTAACTTTTCTAAACCTCTTCTAATTTCTGGCTGAAACACTATTAAAAGACCTATTACTCCATAAGTCATAATAGAACTTAAAATAGAATTTATAATATATAATCTAAAAATAGAGCTTAGAATAGTAAGGAAAAATAATAATAATATTCCTTTTAAAACTCTAAAGGTTCTTTTACCTTTTGAAAATTTAAAAATTTTATAAATAAAAAATAGAACTATCAGAATGTCTATAATTGCTAAAATTATTAAAAATGGTGAATCACCAATATTCTTATAGAATTCTAATAAGTCTATATCTGTATTATTAAAAAACAAATTTCCCATATTAACCCCTGAAAACTTCAACTATTCCTATTATAGAAGGAATAATCATAGCAAGTAATAGGATTATAACAATAATGCTTGTAGCAATCCTTTGTCTTCTTGTTTCAGAGTTTATCTTTTGTTTTGATTGTTTTTTAAGATTTTTACTTCTAGCTTTTTCAGTTTTTTTCTCTTCTCTTATTTTTTTCTTTTCTAATTTCTTTTGTTCTTTTATTATTTTTTTATCTTCTTTTGAATCATTAATATTTTCTTTTTTCATTTTATGTCCTCTCATTTACTATTTATTCCATTATAGGTGATGCCTTAATTATAACACCTTTATATTCTACAACATTTAAATTTAATATTTCTGCAGTTTCCCAATTAACAAGAAATTGTTGATCATCTTTTAAATTTTGAACATTCATTCTTTTAAGTTCAGTACTTGTTATAAGATAAAATCTTCCAGTTGGTGATGATAAATAATTTTCATAGGCTTCTAATTCATTATCTTTAATAGGAACTAATTTATATACTTCACTTATTTCTTTACCTTCATTTTTAGCTGTATTTATAACATCAATAACAGCTGTTTGAACAATTTGCATTTCACTCATATATAAATTCTTTTTTGATTGCTCTATATTATATACAGTTAAATATGTTGTTGTAACAATTAATATAATCAGAACAATAATAGTTACAGCTAATGCTATTAATGTGATTCCTTTTTTTCCTGTTGAACCAAAGCCACCAGTTCTAACACCTTTAATTTCTTCTTCATTATCAACCGTTAAAAACTTCTTGAAAATACCTTGTCCAATTCTATCACCTTTATTAATTTTAAAAACTGAATCAGTTGTATTTTCAAATAGGAAAGAAATCTCACCTTCATTATCAGGATTATTATAATAGTCTCCATCTATAATTCCAACAGAGTTAGCCATTTTAAGACCTTTTCTACCATTACTACTTCTATTATATAATTCCAAAACTTCATCTTCTTGCATATATGATTTAATACCTGTTGATACTAATTTTACTTCTTTAGGTCCAATTTCTACATCTAAAGGAGATTCAAAATCATAGCCTGCAGAATTTTTAGTTGCTCTTTTAGGCAGATTAAAATCAAAGTCTTTATATTTTTTTACTTTTTCAAAACCTCTTTTTCTCATAAAATCTCCTTATTAAATATATAATATCTTTATATATGAAAGATCTGTTGCAGTTATATTAACACTAGTTATATCATCCCAAAATACACCACTTCCAAATTGATTTATAAAATCTCTATGAATTGTGTATTTACTTTTATTTATTTCTGTTGTATTTGAAGGATATGCAATAACACTAGTTCTTCTTTCATCAGTATAGTTATAGTCAACACCTTTAGCTCTTATAGTTATAGAATATGATTTTAAATCACTGTCTATTTTGTCAGAAGCTACTTCAAAACCTCTAATTGCAGATATATTTAACATTCCACTTGATGTTGAACTTGTAAAAGTCTTATAGCCTCCA
This sequence comes from uncultured Lachnospiraceae bacterium, assembly GCA_964565695.1. Classification (GTDB taxonomy): domain Bacteria; phylum Bacillota; class Clostridia; order TANB77; family CAG-508; genus CAZCCM01. The sequence continues at coordinate 18,781 of CAZMFV010000008.1, read as the reverse complement.
CCATCTACAATTTTATTAGGTTTAAAAGATCTTTCTTTTTCTGCAGCTAATGCAGAATATAGATTTTTTTGTAAAATTTCTTTTTCCTTATTAGATAAATTATCTTTTACATTATAATTACTTATACAATTAAAATGCGAATAGTTTTTATGGTCATATTCAAAGGATGCTTCTTCTCTTGACCATCTAGCATCATATAGCCATTCTCCCATTTTAAAACCAATAGCTCCTGTTGAATGATCTGTTCCATTATCTTTAGAAACTAAATCTTCAATAAATGTCGGACAATCAATTTTATGATAATATAGGTCATCAATTGCTGTACTATCTTTATGGCCTTCATTAAATCCATCTACATTTGCAAAAAATATTGTATCAGAATTTATAACAAATTCATTCATTGTACTAGTTGCAATTGCATAATCATTATATGTTTTATTAGCACCAATTGATAAACCTTGTAAAAATACTGTAAATGATATGTTTTCTATTATTCTTTCCCAATCATTATCTGTTATAACAGGTAGGTTAAGGATAAAATCTGATGATGATACTAAATAATTATAATTTTCTGTTGCTATTATTAAATCATATTGAAGTGAATTTCTAATAACCTTTCTTTTAATTTCGTTAAAAGTAGAATCATAATCTAAAACACCTTTTTTAGATGCTGTTGTAAATATTCTATCACTATTACTTTTATTGTATTTTATAAAATATTTCTCATAGTTTTTTATATCATCAATTAATTCTATTTCTTTAATATGTTCTTCTCTATAATCACCTAAGTTAGTATAAACAAAATTAGAAAAATTCGCTGCTTTAATATAATATTTAATTGCATCTAACTGTTGTTTTTGATACGCATATTGTCCTGTCATTTGCTTTCTATTAGCAGCAATGTGATCATCATATCCTGCTCTATATTCAACAGGATTAAAGATAATTTTAAAATTCTCCTCATTTTCAGTAACTTCTAAAGTAAATAATGAATCTACTTTAGTCATTTCATTTTCTATATAGTCATCAACATATTCATCAAAATATGTTAAATGACTTATTGGTAATTTATCTGTTATTTTATTCATATTATATATTTCATTATTTGGAGCTTGTGTTAATTTTACTGAAGTTTCATGATCCAATAAATATCCAGACTTATTATATGATATTCCCTTTACTTTACCAAAGAAAGAAATATAGTTATCTAAAGTGAAATTTAAAAATATCTTATTATCATTATTTTGTTCTAATTCAACAGTGTATGGAATCATCTGTTTTAAGCTGTAATCTATCTCTTCTTTTGCAAATCCATTTTTTAAAAGATTCTTATTTGTTGTTACTCTTACCTTTGTTCCACCAGCTGAATTATCATGATCCTTATGTTTTAATAATACAGGTGTATATTGAAGACTAGTCGTATCCTTATCTGGTTCATACATTGCTGAATTTTTTTCTAGTGTAGTTCCACTAGCATCAGATGAAAAGGCAGCTTGTCCTGTATATGGGTTCTTTACTACAACTGGAGCATATGTTGGTGAATAAATATAATAGCCATTATAACCTGTAAATAATGCTAATGGGAAATATCTATTCATAAGATTTTCATCAGCATTTGTCATATTTAATCTAGTTGCAATAGAACGCCTAAAAATATTAACAGATGCCTCAACTAATGATGTAAAATTATCTGATACATTTGAATAGTCCTGTCCTGAACTATTTAATTCAAATGCAGTAATCGCATCATTAACAGCACCTGTTAATTCTGAATTATATTCTATTTTTTTATTTAATTGTTCCTTATAAAAACTTAAAGTTAATGAAATTACTATTAACATAGGTATTATTATTATTATATATAAAATTGTCATTCCTTGTAATTTCATTTTTCTCCTCTAACATACTATCTAGTTCCAGTTACTAAAGCTGAAGCAGAAGCTGTAATTTCAGATTTTGAAGATTCGCTAACTCCAAGAAGAGCTGATTTTAAAGTTGAAGCCATTGTTCTACTATTATTTTCAATTTTAACAGTTAATGTATCTCCAACATTTAGTTTAAATTGTCCAGTATCTTCTAATTGTTCTTCTATCTGAGTTCCTTGAAGTGTAAAGAATGCTCCTTCACCTAAGTTTGTTCCAGTAGTCCAGCCTGTTTTTTTACCAACATCATCAGTTTTTCTACTAACTTCGATGTTAACATCATAAGTATTCCCTGTAGTACCAAGCTTTTGCTTTAAAGAATCTAATGATTCTAATGTCACTACACCTCTTGTTGCATTTGCATTTACAAATTCAGTTGCTGTTGATTGAACATATGCTAAGTCTACTTCATTCTTGTTTTCAGCAGTTGCTAATAATGGAAATACAAACAATAGTATTGCTGCTATAATAATTACAATTATAGTTATTGCTATGTCTTGCATTTTTCCTCCTTATATAATACTCAAAATATTATATCTATGCTTCTTTAAAAGTTTTATCTTTTGAAAATCAATCAATTGCTTGATAAATTATTTCTATTTTATATGATCCTGACTCACTTGTTATAACTTCTATACCACTAGTCTCATCATACAAACCTTCACCTGAAATTTTATAATTCAATACAGTTTCTAAGAATCTTTCTCCATCTAAATTTTTAAGTCCTTTACCTGAGTATCTTACAGGTTTTCCATTTATATAGCCATCTTCAGAATTAACAAATAGGTCAACTCTTTCTCTATGTGCTTGTGTAGAACCTATCCATGGAGCCTCAAATAAATATAGTGCTGTTCCTACAGTATTATATTTATTTAGAAATTGTATATCTAAACCTTCTAAATCAGTTTTAGAACTTAAAGTTCTTATTTGAGATTCTATATATTTGTCAAAAACTTGATATTCATTGCGGCTTTTGTCAATAATGGTAATAGCAACAGTTTGTGTAGGATATCTATACAATGCTGTTATAATATCATTAACTCCAACAATTCTTTTACTCCCTAAATGAGTATCTGTATCTCTTTCAATTTCAATTTCTGAATAATAACTGGGCCTTAAGGCTTCATTATATACATATTCAGCAGTTGAACTTAGCTGAGAAAATAGATACATAGTTAAAGAAACTGCTATTATGAAGATTAAAACACTAACTGCTATATATAGTCCTTCTGTTACATTATCCATTTAAATTCCTTTAATAATATCAAATTGCTTATTTTGCATTTTCAGTAATATTAATTTGGTTAACAATACCAGCTGCTGGGTCAACTAAAACATCAACTTTATATGATCTTGTAGCTTTAATATTTCCCATCATATCATTAAATTGTTGATCAACATCTCCTGCTTTTTGATCAATAGTTATCTTTGTAGTTCCAGCTGAATAATTTACTCCAGGAACTCTTCCTAATTCTCCATTGTTAAGCTGAGTTGTGTAATTTTGAGTCATTTCTGATACTAATGATTTAACATCAGTACCTGATCTTCTATCACCAGCAAATTTTTGGAATCTTTGGTTATGAGTACTTTGCTCTTGCTCACTCATTCTTGAAACCGTTTTTTCTAAAGTTTCATTTGCACTGTTAAATATGAACATTGCGATTCCTATAATTAAAATTGATAGTAATATTGCTCCTGCAATAATTAATGCTTTCGATGCATTTTCCATGATTTCCTCCTATTTTATAAAAAAATTCTTTTGTAGTTTATATTATAATAATAACAACTAATACCTTGTTTGTAAAGAATTATACTAATCTTTTATGAAATTTTAATATATTAAATATCTAATTCTTCTATATATATATCATTAACAATTCCATTTTTTGCATTTAGTTTTATCTCTACTGAATAAAACGAAGTATTAATCGTTTTATTTAACATCTCTTGAAATATATTCTTATATGTTTCTGCATTATTTGTGCTATTTATCTGTGCTCTACTTAAAGGATATGTATTTGTTCTTGTCTTTAGTATGATTTCAGGAATTCTTTCTTTTTCTTCTAAAGAAAGTTGATGATATGCATTTTGCATTGATAAATTAATCAATGCCTTAGCTTCTAAGCCAGCAATTCTTCCACCTTCATATGTTTTAAATTTAGAATTGAAAAAACTTCTTTCTTCTTTGCTCATATTATCAACACTTTTAGATACAGGATCTTTAGCTATATTAAAAACTAATATACTCATTGCTATAATAAGTAATACTATTAAAACTGAACCAACTATAATTAGTGCTTGAGTTATATTCTCCATATTCCCTCTTTTTTATATATCTAAATTTCCATCTATATTGTTAAGACTATTAATATCTAAAAGTTTATATCTCATTAAAGAAATTTTACCATTTTCATAATATTCTTTGTCTATTATTTTGAAATTTTGATCACCTAGATATGTTATAAAATTATCTGTTCCAGATCTTATAACAGCATCCATACTTATTGTTTTTTCATCAGTAATCATTATTTCTATATTAACATTACTATCAATATTAGCATCTTTATTATTATAGTCTAAGGTAAAATTAATTAAAGACATTATTTCATTACCTTTTAAATTTCTATCAAATTCATTAAAAGATATATTGTGATTATATATTTCTCTATTATTTATATTTAAATTAAATTGTCTAATATAAAGGCTTAGTAAAACTGCTAATAAGCTTACAAATATTCCTATAAATAGAAAAGTATATAAATTATTTTTTCTTTTTCTCATCATATTTCATACATTCAAATTTATCTTATTTCAATTGTAACATGATTTACTCTTGAAGTTAGATAATTATCATCATATCCAAGTACACATGAGTATCTTAGTCTTTCCTTTTCAGTTCCTAACTCTCTAGCTTCTAGATCTCTATGTATAAACTCTTGTTGAACCTCATCTGTTATCTCATCTAAAGTATATTCTTTTTTATTAAATCTTAGAACTAAATCAACCTTATATGGTGTTGCATTGTTTACATGTTTAGTATAATTTACTGCAGTAATTATATCTTCAGCAACTGCACCCACTGGTACATCAACTTTATTAGCATAGATATCAAAATTAGCTTTTGAATTAAGTTCTAAATATGGTTGATTAAATTGTACTATTTCAGAAATTTCTTCTGCAGTTAATTGTTTTTGAGCAAATTTTGAAACTGATTGAAAAGTGTAAGTTATCAATCCTACAATAAGCATTGCTATGAACATTGATGCAGCTATAATTAAAGCTGTTGATGCATTTTCCATTATATTTCCTCAAAAAACATTTTCTTTATTCTTCCATTTTGATAATATTCAGTTTTTTCTATTTCAGATTTGAATATTAATCTTTTTAATTTAGCACTTGCTGGTGTTACTATTATTTTAGACCATGATGAATCCTCTTTATCTGGATTTAATATTGTTATAGGTTCAGCTTCTAAGAATTTCATTAATGCTTTATTTGCATTAAAATCTTGCTTTTCATCACCAGCTATTAATTTTACTTCATTGCTACTTATATGAAAAAAATCTTTTCCAGATTTAAATTCATAATCATATGTATCTGAAACAAATGGTTTACCATATAAGTCTATACCAGTAGAATTTAATAAATTCTTATAATTTTCTGAATTAAGCACTTGGCTTATTTTCTTATTTTCATGTCCTGGTACAGGAGTCTTTCTAGTATATTCTTTTTCTCTTATATTATTATTTTCATCTGCTTCTAAATAAAAAATTCTTACTCTTGTATGAAAATCTAAATCATCAGGCTTTGTAGTGAATTTAGCTTCAATACTCATCATTTCACCATTTACTGGATTAACAAAGGGTCTTGAGAAATAATTAGCATTATGACTTAAAAGTCCATTTCTTACATTATGATCAACAGCCTTATTAATTATAGATATTATATCTGTTCCATACATAAGTGGCTTTTGATAAACCTCATATGAACGATTATATTCAATAATACCAAGTTCACTAAACTGCTGACTTTGTTCTTCAGGAATTATACTAATTCTATTAAATAGAAATACTAATACAGTTAATATCAAAATCGCTATTAACATACCAGCTGCTATAATTAAGGCTCTTGAAATATTTTCCATTTAATTACATTCCTTGCATTGAAGAGAATGCTGATCCCATACTAGACATACCAATTGTCATTAATGGAACAATTAAGTATCCTACGAAAAGTACTACCATTGGAGCAAATCCAAATGCCTTTCCTAATATAGATTTTCTAGCTATAAGTCTCTCATTACTATCTCTTCTTTTATCTTGATAATATGCTCTTTCTGTATCCAACTCATCAAATGCCTGTCTAATAGGTATACTTTCAACTGCTGCTTGTAATGCTTCTACAATACGAGTTAAATCTTTAAAAGACACATCTTTCTTTAATTCTTCTAATGCTTCCCATGCACCACTTTCAAAATTATTAACACATTTTGAGATTTGAGGTCTGAAAATCTTAGAATATCTTTCAATCCATTCTAAAATCATTTCAACACTAACTCTCTCAATTTTCATTAACATTAGAATAATGGTATGGTATTGCATTACTTCATTTTCCATTTCTAATTGTCTCATTTTTAATTGGAATTTCATAAGTAAATTAGGTCCTACATATCCAAGCATTCCAAATGCAATAGATAATAATACTTCATACCATTGTAAACTTTCATTTTTAACAATGAAATATTTATCTTGTATTGCCTTTACTTCTTTATCAAAGTCTTCCATTTTTAAACTATCAAATTCAGGCATTCTAGACATTATATTTTCAATTTGTGTTTCAGTACCTTCAAGATTTTCTTTCTTCATATAGTCTAGTACTTTATTATGGTTTTTAGTTTTTTCCATACCCTTGACTTCATTAACCTTACCCATTGATCCCATAATGTCATAGTCAGCTGTAGGTTCAGTATATACATAGTTAATTGAAAGTATGTGTGCAAAAAAGAATACTACTACTGACATAACTGCAATTATTAAAAAGAATAATAATTTATTTACATATAGCCATTCTATCTTAAGTTCAGAACCAGAGTCTTTTAGTAATTTTTCAATTACTCTATATTCCTTAGTTGATTTTGCAGGTATGAATTTATCTACAATCTTTTTAATCATTGGCTTTTTATATAATTTGTTTTGCCAAGGATTGTCTGTAAATTGCATTCCACCTATAACACCACTATCTTTTAATTTTCTAACTAAAATATAACAAACAGTTGTTAATACAATAAGAGCAAGTTGAACATATAGTCCACCTTTTCCATCATAGAATTGTTTTGTAAATCCAAATTGTGAAACAGCCCATTTCTTCATAGGCTCAATTGCTAATATTGGTACAACTGCTATAAAAGATAGAGATTGGAAAACATAGTCTAATTTATCTCTTTTTAAGATTTCTATTTGCATCTCTTGAGTTATATTATTTAAATTCTTTAAGTATAATGATGCTCCATCTTCATCAACTCTATCACCAAATTCTTTTGTTAAATATGATATTCCAGCAAATTCTTTTAAATAATCATTTGGTGCAATATCATAATATTTTTCTAATTCCATTTCTGGATCTTCAGAAGTAAGTATTTCATATATTTTTTCAGCCTGTCTTGCTACCTCAGGAAAATCTTCACTTTGAGCAGCTTCATATATTGCTTCTTCAACCATGTTATATTCATGGTAGGCATGTCTGATTTCAGCAAAGAAGTCTATTTGTTGATGTAATAATTTATTATCAATTTTATCAACCTGTCCTGTTATTATAGTTTCAACAAAGAAAACTAATAATAATAGTAGTGATGACATAAGCAGTAGATTAGTTCTTGTTAATACAACAATGAATATAAAGATTAAAAATACAATTGGTGTGATTTTAGCCATGATTTCACCAGTTTGTTTTCTGGTCATATACTCATCACCAAGATTAATAATCTCAATTCTTCTTCTTAATTTTAAAGTATATCTTTTAATAACTGGTATAGTAGTAAATATTATATATACTTTTTGGAAAAATTTATCAAAAGAAAATGATTCTTTAGTACCTTTTTGTAAGCTCTCAATATGCTTAATTGTGGTTTTTGCTCTTTTCTTTGAGATAATATAGTAAGCTAAAGCAACAGCACCAAATAGAGCTACTACAACACCAATTAAAATTATAAGAATATCATTACTCAAGTCATCCTCCTTATAAGATTACTTCTTCTACTTCAGATTCAAATTCTAGAGGTTTAGGTCTTTTTATACCCCATAGTTTTTCTAATAAATCATCAAAGCCATCAATATCCGCTTCATTCATATTGTTTCTCATTTCCTTAATATTCTCTTCAGAAATTGGATTTGAAAATACGAATTTGTCATCTTTCATTTCTGCTATATTTCTATGTTGATATAATTCTCTATTTGTTGTTTTAGCAAAAAATATAGTTGCATTATCCATGAACTTATTCCATTTACCCTCCATAGATTTCTCTTTTCTATGGTCAAATGTATAGTCATTTGATTCTTCTATAGGTATACATTCTGTTATTCTCTCAATATATCTTCTTCCTCTAAAGTCTTTAACTAAATGTATATTAAAATTTAAAACTTGTACAACTTGTTCTTCCGCTGTTTTCTCATCATTAAACATTCCAATTTTAAGTAAAGAGTTTCTTAATGCTTGAACTAAATTTGGGAATGTCTTAGCGTGATGCGTAAATAATGTAAACTTAGAAGCAACTTGTGCTGATTGGATCATCCATGCAGCAACAGGGTCTGTCGCAACCTCTCCAACGATGTTAACAGAACCGTCAGTTTTCTTTTGAACGTCTAGACCTTCTTGTCCAGATATAGTTTCAGTTTCTCTAAATGATAAGATATTTCGTGTAGGATAAATCTTTCTTAAGTGAAGCTCGAATGCAGTCTCTTGGATTCTAAGGTTCATTGTTTCATAAATAGCATCAATTATTGCCATAAGCATTGTCGTCTTACCAGTACCTTGCTCACCAGTTAATGCAATAATTCTAGCTCCTTTAACTAAATATCTTAGTAATTCAATCATATCTTCTTTTCCATCGAAAAGAACTATTTGTTCTAATGTAGCTCTTTTAACGTCGAATTTTCTAACAAAGAATGCCCAAGTTTCTGAGAATGTTGGTCTTACAACAACAACTCTCGAACCGTCCTTCATTTCATTTATCTTATATCCATTAGTGTCAGATAATTGACCAGGATTATTATATTTATAAATGTTTTGACAAACTCTTTTTAGTTCTGCTTCTGTCCCAAATGAAAGGAATGCAAGTCTTATTGAATTACCTTGGAAGAATATCCAAATAGAGTCACATGCTCTTGGAACTTTTTGTTCCATTGCTTGTTTTAAATAATCGCTATCTGTTTGTGCAACTTGTGATAAGAAGCTTTCAGGAAGTCCTGAAACTCCACCAGAAACACCGTCAATATTCATGTCTCTTATTTCATCAATTGAAGAATATCCCTTATATCTTTGGTATATTCTTTGTGTAACTACAGCTAATTTATCATCAAAACTTAAATTTAAATTTTCTTTTTCATATATTTCTTCTATTTCTTCTTCTGTTATAACATGTGTAGGTCTTGTTTCACCTTCAATATATTTTAATTCAGCCAGATTATATTTTTTAATAAATTCTGTTAATGCTTCATATGCAAAACTTTTTTGATATTCATGTAATAATATATCGAATTTATCTTGAGGAGTAAGTCTTGAAGGCATGTCAAATGGTAAAACTTTAGAAATATTAACTTCATTTAATCCATACTCAGTATAAAGCAGGTCAGAAATTAACTCTTTAACATATTTCTTGTCATTAACATCTCCATATGTACAACCTTTTAATGCTTTTTTAAGTTCATACTTCTTGTTTTTTCTTCTTTCTAATTCTTCTTCTGATAGACCAATATCATAAAGATTTACTTTAGTAATCTCATCTAGTCTTTGTTTAATATATTGTATTAGAACTTCTATTGTGAATAATTTATCTTCAATTGCAATATCTTCTTCTTCTGCATTTTCCTTATTCTTTTTAAGTGATCTAAAAACAACAATACCAAATCCTACTAAAACTAAGAATATTAGTGCTATGTTAATAAATACATTTCCCATTTTTACCCTCTTGTCTATATATTTTCGGCTTGTTAATTAAAACTTAACTCCACCTTGTAACATATCAATTATTAAATAATTTAAGTCATTAATTGTGTCAATTAAATGTTGATTTCTTCCTGTATTACCAGAAAGTTTAGTTTGTATTAAATAGTTTACAACATCACCTTCTTGCATTTTTTCCATTAAGATAGTGTTATAAGCTATAGAACAGATTCCTCTTCCCCATTTCTGACCAATATATCTTGCAACATTGTCAGAGTTATATTTAGAGAATCTGTCTTCCTTTGTTAATAAAGGAATTGTTTTAAATTTAGGAAGTAATTCATGAACTCCCCATAAATTTTTGAATTCTTCAATATCCTTCATATTTTGTTCAAAACATGCAACAATTATATCCGAGTCCTTCAAAATATTTTCAACAGTTTTGTTTTCAAAGCCTTTCGGAACATCAATAAATATAAGATCATAAAATCTATTCGCTACAGAAAGAATTTCTGGATAATAAACAGATACTCTTTCAAATTCTACTGTTTCTTTAGTTTTAAAAGAATCTAAGAAATCTAATCTTTGAGCAAATATTGGCTTTGTAAAATTTTTAACAATTTCAGGTGAGATTCTGTTAGTAGCTACAGCCTGAACTAAGCCCTCTACACCTGAAGAAATATCAACTCTTCCCATATTCAATTGTTTATCAAAAACTGAAGCCTTCTTTTGTATAAATAGTCCTTCTCTCATAGATGTTGATTGAAAGTTGGCATCTATCATAAGAATCTTATAATTTTTTTCTATAGCCATTTGTACTGCTGATGCTATCATTGATGTTGTTTGACTAGTTACTTTCTGTTCTTGACTCCAAAACGCAATTATTGCCATTATATATCCTTTAATTCTTAGATTGTGATCTTATATATCTTTTTATATTTTTTGAATTTTCAGGTTCTATGATTACACATAAATCTAGTAGTGATCCTAAAAAATCTTTTGAAAATTTTTTCAAATTCATTCTATATTCTCTTTGATTTTCATGTATAACAGATAAATCTCCATTATCATAAGGGAAAAATATACTTATATTTCCCCATTGTATATTACATTTTTTGCAAACTTGATCGATATATTGAACATGATATGGTGTTAATGTTTTAGCCAATAATATCTTATTAACAACTGTTTTTTCTTTAAATTGTGATAAAACACCTATTCCAGTTTTTAAGCTGTAAATATCAAAAGTAGTTGTTAAAAACATCATATCATTACTAGATAGTTCAAAAGTTTCAAGAACCTTATAACTGTCTACGTCTAAAAACATATAATCATATTTTTCAATATCTGTTTGTATATGTTCTTTTAAATCTTCATAAGATCTAAAACCAACAGCAAGATCTACACCTTGTGTTGTTGTTAAATATTGTTTTTGCGTATTATCTATTGCAGGTGTTATATATCTAGATTTTTGCATTCTAGTTGTATCAACAATCAGAACTTTTTTCCCAACATTATGGTAGATTATACCAATATATTGAATCAAATCTAATTTATCAAATCCTCCAATAAAAGCTATCTTCTTCAAGTTTCCTCCAAATTTATGTTGTTTTTAAAAGTCTAATTGTGTTAATTCCTCTATGTATTCTTCTCTTTTTTCATGCATTTTTGAAATTTCATCTGCTACAGCTTGATGAACTCTTGCTAATCCATTTTCTCTCATTGCTGCAGTTTTAGCATTAGCTATAACTCCTCTTAAGCCAACTGTCTTATTATGTCTTGCTACTAATTCAGTTCTAGCTTTTTCTGTAATATTATCATTTGCTTCAATAACTTCCCATGATTCTCTACTTAATGGATATGTTTGAGCTGCTGCTTTTTGAACTCCTGGATTTGCATACATAAGAGCTTCTAGTTTAGAACCTTCAACCATGTATGATTCCACCATTGCTGCATTTAAAATAAGAATTTCTTCTTCTGTTGCTTTTATCCAGATAGAATCCCTATCAGCTTCTTCTATTATCTTCTTAGTTAATACAATGAAATTCTCACCTGAAGGTAATGCTAATCTTATATCAACAACATCTCCTTCTTCTAAACGAGAAGGTAACATAAGCATATTTAATTCAAGTATTCTTAAATTATGCATGTCTTTTTCTTCTTCTCTATAAAGCATAGATTTAGTAATAACCGTTCCTTTAGGAATTCGATTTCTAGAAAGAATTATTTCTCCTTCTTTAGTTAGGTCATCTAATGTAGCAACTTCTTCAATATTAACTGATACTAATGTGTTTTCCATAACGGTATTAGCTTCATTTACAACTGAAGAATCTTTAATATCTGCACTTGCTACTAAAAGCTGTCTTTGTTTAGCTTTTTCTTTCTTTAGTTCAGAACTTGTTTTTCTCATCATTACAACTAAAAGTGCAACAATAACCATAGCTACTAGTATAGCTACACCAAAACCAAGTATAAAAGAATTTCTCGTTCTTCTTTGCATAGGATTAACTGTCATTTTCTCCTCCAATAATACATTTTAAAATATGTATTCCCTATATTATAAATCACTATTATTTTATAAAAAAACATCTCTACTATCAATAGAAAAGGAACAATGTAACATAAAAGTAACATCAATATATTATTAGAAAAGTAAGTAAAAATAAATAAAGAATTAATAAAAAATAATTAAAATAATAAATAAATAGCAAATAAAAAAACACATAAAAATGTGTTTTTTCTTTATTTAAAAATAAATTATTATTAATTTTTTAATTATTTAAACCTTTCATAGTTTAATTTAATATTAGTCTGAAGTGTATGGAATAACTGCTATATGTCTAGCTCTTTTAATTACCTTAGCTATTTCTCTTTGATGTTTAGCACATGTTCCTGTAGCTCTTCTTGGTAAAATTTTAGCTTTTTCATTGATAAATCTATTAAGAGTTTCAGCATCTTTATAATCTAAAACATAGTCTTTTTCTTTACAAAGTAAACAAACTTTTCTTCTCATTCTTCTGAATCTGAAATCATCTCTATTTCCTCTTTGATTATATTCTCTATTATCTCTAGGATTTCTAGTATTTCTTCTATAGTCTTTTCTTTCAGTTGAATCTTTTTCTTCAGTTTGATTTTCTTTTACTTCTTCTGATTTTTCAACTTTTTCAGTTTTCTCTTCTTTTATATCTTCTTCTAATAATTCTTCTTTCTTGTCTGCCATAATATCCCCCATTATTCTTATTCAAGAAAAGTAAGGTCATCTTCCGTTTCATCAACATCTATTTTAAATTCATCTGAACTTAATTCTGAAAAATCAATATCATCTTCTTGACTTTGATTTTTAGGTGTTGGTTTAGGAATACTTCCTCCACTTTCTTCAAATGCTTTTTTACTTTCAGCAAATTCTACTTCTTCAGCTACAACTTCTGTAACATATCTTTTGCTTCCGTCATTTGCTTCATAGCTTCTAGTTTGTAATCTTCCAACTAAAGCTATTTGCATACCTTTTTTAAAGTACATTGATACAAATTCTGCTGTTTTATTCCATGTTATAACATTTATAAAGTCAGCATCTGCACCATCTTCTGTTTTAAATCTTTTTCTTACAGCTACACTAAAAGTAGCAAATATTGTATTGTTTTGCGTGTATCTTACTTCTGGATCTTTTGTTAATCTTCCTAATAAAATTACTTTATTCATAATAATACCTTTCTCTTTTTTATTCTTTTGATTCTTCTTTAGATGTTTCTTTTGTCGTTTCTAAAACTTCATCATCTAATCTAACAACTAAGAATTTTAAGATTTCATCAGTTATTCTATAATTTCTTTGTAATTCTTCTATAAAGTCTGCTTCAGATTCAAAAGTAAAGATAACATAGTATGCTTCTTTGTTTTTTTGAACTTCATAAGCCAGTTTCTTAAGGCCAGTGTTTTCAACAGTAATTACTTTACCATTATCATTAATTAGTTTAGTAAAACTGTCTATAACTTTATTTAAAGCCTCTTCTTCTAACTTAGGATCAATTATAACAACATTTTCATATTTGTTCATTTCTTCCTCCTTTCGGTTCCAACTCACATTAAAGCGAGTAAGGTCATATTTTTTATAAATCCTTTAATACCTATTAAATAATAGCATTAAAGATATTCTTTGTCAATAAATTCATATATCTGTATTCTATATTAAGACTGCTCTTATTCTTCTTACACCTTTAGATGAAGATTGTTCTTTAGTGATTTTAAAATGTCCTAATTCACTTGTTCTTTCAACATGTGGTCCACCACATACTTCTTTCGAAAAATTTCCAACTGAATAAACTTTTACTATTTCATCATATTTATCTGTAAAGATTCCTATAGCTCCTACATCAATAGCTTCTTGTAATGTCATCTCTTTAAAACTAACTTCTAAATCTTGTTTGATAATGTCATTAACTATATTTTCAACTTCTTGCTTTTGTTCATCAGTCATTTTATCATGATAAGAAAAATCAAATCTTAATCTATCAACTGTGATATTACTACCTCTTTGTTCAACATCATCACCTAGAACTCTTTTTAATGCTTCATGTAATAGATGTGTTGCTGTGTGAAGTTTTCTTGTTTCATCACTGTCTTCAAGAAGTCCTCCTGAGAATTTTGCTTCAGAACCTTTTCTTGATTTTTCTATATGTTTTTGTTCTTCTTCTTTAAAAGCCTTAGTATCAACTTTAATATTTCTTTCTGCTGCTAATTCTTCTGTTATTTCTAGTGGGAAACCATATGTATCATAAAGTCTAAATGCAATATCCCCTGGTAGTATATTTGTTTGACTTTCTTCTACTTCATCTAAAGCCTTATTAACTTCTCTTAATGCTCTATTTAATGTTCTAGAAAAAGCATTTTCTTCTGCTTCTAATTCTATTAAAATTCTATCTTTATTTCTTTCAAGTTCAGGATATTGTTCACTGTATTTTTCAATAACAATTTCTGCTAGTCTTTTTAAATCAGGTCTATCTACATCTAATTGTTTAAATACTCTAATCATTCTTCTAATAAGCCTTCTTAAAATATATCCCTGATCAACATTAGATGGTACAACACCATTATCATCACCTATTAAAAATACTGATGCTCTAATATGATCTGCAATAATTCTAAAATATCTAGAATATTCATCATCATGAAGATATTTTTTTCCTGACATATTTTCAATTTCTCTTATAATTGGCATAAATAATTCAGTTTCATATATACTTCTAGCACCTGTTAACATTGTTAACATTCTTTCAAGTCCCATTCCTGTATCAACATTTTTCTTAGTTAATTCTTCTATTTTTCCGCTATCATCAGTAAAATATTGTGTGAAAACATTATTCCAAATTTCTACCCAATTTTCGTCATTTGGATCATATACTTTAGGAGCATCTCCTTCACCATTCCAACAGAATATTTCTGTATCTGGTCCACCTAATCCCTTTGTTCCAAATTTAGGCCACCAATTATCTTCAGTACCTAAATATGCAATCCTGTTTTCTGTATAACCTAATTCTTTCCATACTTCAACTGATTCATTATCAACAGGAACATCTCCATAACCTTCAAAAACCGTTACAGCTAATCTTTCTTTATCAATACCTAAAACATCAACTAAGAATTCATGACTCATTTTTATTGATTCTTCTTTAAAGTAATCACCTAAAGACCAATTACCCATCATTTCAAAAAAAGTTAAATGTGTTAAATCACCAACTTCATCAATGTCATTAGTTCTTATACATTTTTGAATAGATACTAATCTATTTCCCTTAGGGTGTTTCTCACCCATTAAATATGGTACCAGTGGTTGCATACCTGCAGTAGTAAATAATACTGATGCATCATTTTCTGGTATAAGTGATGCTGAGTCTAGTTTTGCATGCTTATTTTCTTCAAAGTATTTTATATATTTATTTCTTAATTCCTGTGCTTTCATTATTCCTCCATCCATAGAGAATCTTCTTCTACTAAGTCTATGAAAAGAACTCCATTCAAGTGATCTATTTCATGTGCAATGGCTTGTGCTAACAAACCTTCTGCTTCTATAGTTATTTTTTCTCCATTTTCATTTAATGCTTCTACTGTAATATACATTGGTCTTTTAACTTTTCCATAAAGATTTGGGAAAGATAGACAACCTTCATCTGTACATTGTTCACCTGATTCTTTTATTATAACAGGATTTACTAGAGCATATTTAATTTCTTTTTCTTCTTCTATATTTGATATATCTATTACAACTACTCTTCTTAATACACCCACCTGAGGGGCGGCTAGGCCAACACCATTGTTTGCTTCCATTGTTTCAAACATATCAGAAATAAGCTGTTTAATATTATCATCAACAACTTCTACTTCTCTTGATATTTTCCTTAATATTGGATCATCATCCAATCTTATTTTTCTTAATGCCACATTTTCTCCTTGGCTGGGGTAGTAAGATTCGAACTTACGACTGTCAGAGTCAGAGTCTGATGCCTTACCACTTGGCTATACCCCAATATATATACACTCTATATTATACTAAAAATCTACTCTTTTTTCAATAATTTAATTTAAATTACATCAAAGCCTAAATCTTCTATAATTTCTTTTACTTTATCTAAATTTATACTTTTCCTATATTCAATTTCTACAATTTCTTTCTCTAAATCAACATTTACTTTCTTGATGTTTTTCAATTTTTTTAAAGCTTCAGTTATTGATTGTACACAATGATTACAACTCATTCCTTTTACTCTTAATTCTTCTTTCATATTAATTCCTTTCATACTATTTTTAATAATAACAGTATTGTTTGTTTTTGTTTATGTTTTTTCCTTCTCTTTTTTTCTATTCTTTCAATTTATATTTAAACATTATTTACTAGGTTTAAATCTTTTTAATCTTAAAGCATTTGTAAGTACTGAAACACTGCTTAGACTCATTGCAAATGCAGCAAACATTGGATTTAATAGTGGTCCTCCAAATATATGTAAAACTCCTGCAGCAATTGGTATACCTATTACATTATATCCAAATGCCCAAAACAGATTTTGTTTAATATTACTTATTGTTCTTTTTGATAATTCTAATGCTGTAACAACATCTAGTAAATCACTTTTCATTAAAACAATGTCAGCTGATTCAATAGCTACATCTGTTCCTGCTCCAATAGCAATCCCAATATCAGCAGTTGCCAGTGCTGGTGCA
>CAZMFV010000008.1:0-1483 GCA_964565695.1 uncultured Lachnospiraceae bacterium | reverse complement strand
TTTTAATTTCTTAATTTCATTACTCTTGTCTGATGGTAATACTTCAGATAATACATTTTTAATTCCTAAGTCTTTTGCAATTGCTTCAGCTGATAATTTATTGTCACCAGTTATCATTATTATATCAATACCCATCTTCTGAAGTTTTTTTGTTGCTTCCAATGAAGATTCTTTTATAGTATCAGCAATTGCAATTAGTCCAATTAATCTATTATCTCTAGCAATATATATTGGAGTTTTCCCTTGATTTGCTAATCTATTAGATTCTTTTTCTAATTTATTAATTTCAACATTCATGTCATTCATAAGTTTTTTATTTCCGATTACAATTTCCGAATTTTTAATTTTTGTTTTTATACCATGACCTGTTATTGAATTAAAGTTCTTTATTTCTAACAATTCTATTCCTCTGCTATTTGCTTCTTCTACTATTGCATCAGCTAATGGATGTTCAGATTCCTTTTCACTTGATGCTGCAAGCTGTAATAATTCTTCTTCACTAATATCATTAGTTATTATATCTGTAACTTTCGGCTTGCCTTCTGTTATTGTCCCAGTTTTATCAAATATGATTGTATCAACCTTATGTGCAAGTTCTAATGCTTCTCCACTTTTAATAAGGATTCCATATTCAGCACCTTTGCCTGTACCAACCATTACTGCAGTTGGAGTAGCTAATCCTAATGCACAAGGACATGCTATTACTAATACTGAAATAAATATTTTAAAAGAAAATTCTATATCTTTAGTAAAAACAAGCCATAGAATTCCTGATAATATTGCAATTAAAATTACAATGGGAACAAAATATCCTGATACAATATCTGCCATTGCTGCAATTGGAGCTTTAGATCCTTGAGCTTCTTCAACTAGTTTTATTATTTCAGCAAAAACAGTATCATTTCCTACCTTTGTTGCTTTAAATCTTATGCTTCCAGTAGTATTTATAGATGCTGCATATACAATGTTATCTTTTTTCTTTGTTGCAGGCATACTCTCACCTGTTAGCATTGATTCATCAATAGATGTTCTGCCATCTATAACAATTCCATCAACAGGTATTTTCCCACCAGGTTTAACAAGGATTATATCTCCTATTTTAACTTTCTCAATATCAATTTCTACTTCTTTTCCATCTTTAATTATGATAGCAGTTTTCGGTGCTAAACTAATTAGCTTTTTAATTGCTTCACTTGTCTTGTTTTTAGATCTTGATTCAAGGTATTTTCCTAGCAAAATTAAGGCTATTATTACACCTGCTGATTCAAAGTATAATGCATGTGCCATTTCTGGTTTACCATTTATAATTTCATATAAATGGTATAGGCTATATATCAATGCAGCACTTGTTCCAATAGCTATTAAAGAATCCATATTAGGACTTCTTTTAAATAGGTTTTTAAAACCAATTGTATAAAATTTATATCCAACAATAACAATAGGTATTGTAAGTATTAATTGTGTTATAGCAAAATTTAATGGA
>CAZMFV010000007.1:10013-26926 GCA_964565695.1 uncultured Lachnospiraceae bacterium | reverse complement strand
TCTTTAATAAGATAATAGATTTCTTCAATAATATAGTCTGAATCTTGGATTTCATTATACAAAGAAAGGTCTTTATATAGAGATTTATTAGTATACATTCTATTTACAAATAAATCTTTGTCATTAAATAATTCTACTATTTCTCTAGATCTAATCTTATCCTTATCAGCATTCTCATCCTTCTTATTTGATTGAACTTCTGTTTCCAGTCTAGTTTCCCCTTCATCAGATATTAAACCTGAATCTCTTAATTTCTTATCTTTAATACTAGCATAGTCTTCTGCAACTATTACTACTATTATAGACATAAACAAATATGGGATATAGTATATTATATTTTCTACGTATTTATAAAATACAAAGAATAATATTATATTTAAAAGTGCAATACTATAATAAATTACTATTCTACTGAATCTTCTAAGTAGAGAAAGTATAGAAATAACAATGATTGTTAAAATTAAAAATTGAATTTTAAATATATCTATATCTAAATTAAAGATACCTAAATTAAATACATCTAAATTATATTTTGTTAAATAATCAAAATCATAATTTGGTAGTATTAAAAACTTTGATATAAATAATATTAGTAATAATGATAATAGACTCTCAATTATTCCATTTCTAATACTTGCATATCCCAATATTCCCATTACTAATAATATTGATATAATTAGAGGAAGTTTTAATAATATAGATATATAGATGACTCCTAGAGACAATATGGTATATAAAACTATATTTTCTTCTTTAGAAAAAACTAATTTTTCATCATCATTTTTTAAAACAGATAGGAAATTAACAAATATTTTATACAATAAATAAGTTAGTATTAATGAATATATACCATTTGTAAATCCAAAAAACACAAAGGTAAAAAAGCTAGCAAATATTAAATAATTTCCTACCTTCTTTTTTTCATTTCTTCCTTCTATTGATTCTAATGGTCTAACAAAGATTAATGGAATTAAAAATAGGACTGCAAATAAGAGTAGTATTAAGACACTCTTAAATCCTACAAAAATTCCAGCACCAAGTCCAGATAAGACTAATACTGGTGCCAATATTCCGCCTGAAGCAAATACTGCTGCAAGAACCGATATTGCACCTATTGGCATGCTTTTAAATCCTATTATAGATAATATGAAAAGCATTATATAATATAAAGTTGATCTTATAATTTTTTCTAATTTCTTCATAATTACTGATATAATTGTATTACACTTTCTGATTTTTGTAAAATAAAAAAACTCTGTAAATACAGAGTTTTCTCACTTTTATATTAAGATTTATCATTCTGTTTATTATCTTATTTACCTGATAATTTTTTACCTTCTTTAAATGTAACTTTTTTAGTATCTTCAGTTGATGATTGATATCTTACTAAGAATTTTTTAATTGTATCTAAATTTCTCTTAGCTTCTCTTCTATCTTTACCTGTAACACCAACATAGATTTTTATTTTAGGTTCGGTTCCTGAAGGTCTTACTGCTATCCAAGCATCTTCTGATAATTCAAAATAAACCATATTAGTTTCATCAAAGTCTAATTTTTTAACTTTTCCAGTTTTTATATCTCTTTCAGTTAAACTCTTAAAGTCTTTCATTTTTAATACTTCAAATTTACTTATATTTTCAGGTTCTTCATTTCTAATTCTTTCCATTAATTCAGCCATTTGTCTTTCACCTGATTCACCTTTGAATGTCATGCTTATTGTTTCTTCTCTGTAGTGTCCATATTTTTCATATATTTCAGCTTGATATTCTAACATATCACTATAGTTTTCTTTTAAATATGCAGCTAATTCTGCTAGCATTAATACAGTTACAACACCATCTTTATCTCTAGCATGTGCACCATATAGATATCCATAACTTTCTTCAAATGCCATTACAAAATTATGATTCTTCTTTTCTTCAAATTCTCTCATTAATCTAGCAACATTTTTGAATCCTGTTAGAACATCAAAGTATTTTACATTATATTCTTTTGCTTGTTTTTTCGCCAATCTAGTTGAAACAACTGATGAAATAATTGCTGGCTTTGTAGGCATTTTTTCTGTTTTTCTTAATGATGACAGTATATATTCAACTAGAAGTTGACCAATCATATTTCCATTTAAAATTACAAATTTACCTTTTTTGTCTTTTACTGCAATTCCTACTCTATCACAATCAGGATCTGTAGCTAGAACTATGTCTGCATCTAACTTTTCAGCATATTCTATTGCTAAAGCTAAAGCTTTAGGATCTTCTGGATTTGGTGATGTGACAGTAGGGAAATTACCATTAGGAAGTTCTTGTTCTGGTACTACAAAAACATTCTTATATCCTGCTTTTTCTAATACTTTGCGAACTGCAATATTACCAGCACCATGTAATGGTGAATATACTATTTTTAATTCTTCCTTGCCTTTATCAACTTCATTTATTTGAAGATTTAAAAGTTCTGATAAGTATAGATCTTCTAATGCTGAACCTACTTCAACATAAAGCTTTTTTTCTAAAGCTTTTTCTTTTTTCATTGTCTTTATTTCATTATATCTTTTTATTTCATTAATTTTTTCTGTCATTCCAGTATCTACAGGTGAGATTATTTGACCACCATCTGACCATGATACTTTATATCCACTATATTCAGGAGGATTATGACTTGCTGTAATCATAACACCAGCAACAGCATCAAATTGTCTTATTGCATATGACATTATTGGAATAGGTCTTGGGTCATCAAATACAAATGTTTTAATACCATTTGCATTAAAGCAAAGTGCTGTCATTTCAGCAAATTCTCTAGAATTATTTCTTGTGTCAAAAGAGATAATAACTGGTTTGTGATCTAAATTGTTTTCCTTTATATAGTTTGCAATTCCCTGTGTAGCTTTTGTTAAAATATATTTATTCATTCTATTTGTTCCTGCACCCATAACACCCCTAAGTCCTGCAGTTCCAAATTCTAACTCCTTATAGAAACGATCTTGTATTTCCAAATTGTTTCCAGATATTGCTTTTAATTCAGCTTTTGTTTCAGCATCAAAAGCATCATCTTTTAACCAACAATTATATCTTTCTAAATATAATTCTTTTAATTTATAATCTGTAAATAATTTTTTCGCTGTTTCTGGACTATCAACACCTTCTCTATTTTTAATTGGTGCAAATATATCTTCTCTTAAATCTCTTAAAACTAAAACATTATCAGTCATTTCGAATGAATCAAAAATAAATGATTCAAATTTATAAGAATTAGGTTCCTTACCTTTAACTATTTTTCCATCTTCACCTAAATAATCAGCTTGTTTAAATGCTGCATGATATGGTAATGATTCATCACTTACTTTTTCAAGTACGTCTATATTATAGCAATACATATTTGAATTAGAATCGCCGTAAACTAAAGAACCATAATCATCTCTCATATTAGCCATTTCATCAGTAATTTCAGTGTATTCAATTACACCTACTTTTTTATTTTTCAAACAAACAATTCCTACTTTTTCTTCTGGGACTGCTTTTTCAATTGTTAAAACAGCAACATTACCATCATTTTCTTCTAATAATCCAATTAATACTGGATCAACAAATTTAGCAAGAATATTATCAACACCCGATATGAATACCCATTTAATTTCTTTTTCTTTTAATTCAGCAATTATTCCAGCTTTCTTCATAGCGTTTAATGTACCACCATGTCCATCAGCTGCTTCATTTATTAATCCTTCTTTAGTTAATAATATCTTTCCATCTTGTCCTACCATTGGAAGTTGTCCTTGTTTAAAGAAAGAAACATAGTTTCTAGGATATTCAAAGAAATTATTTTTCTCGAAAAATTTTTGTGTTGCATCATCATTTTGTTCACTTGTCATTATAAACCAATGGAAAAACACTCCATATGTACGAGCTGCTGAATTTAATGCATCACTTAAAATCTCAAATATTGATTTCTTACCTCCTGGTAAATCTACCATGTATGTTCCCTTAGGTCCAGAATGTCCTAATCTAGTACCCTGACCTCCAGCCATTGTAACAACAGCTAGTTTACCATCCTTAATAACATCTTTTCCAATTAAAGAATAGTCTGCTCTTTCTTTTGCAGAAAACTTATTCTTATCAAAAAAAGGAACTGGTTCTATTTCAACATCTTTATAGTCAATTTCTTCAATTGCTTCATTGTATAGTTTATTAATTAAACTAAAATCAATATTTTCTATTTGTTTTAATAGTGTTTCCTTTCCCTTTTCATTTAAGTCATCATATTTTAAAAGTAAATGTTCCTGATTATTATCCTTTAAAATCTTTTGTATTTTCTTTAAATCACTCATTGTTCTCCCCTTATCTTTAATACTTTTATTTTACTGTATTTATTGTACATTTATGATTATGATTATGTTTATGTTTGTGTTTGTGTTTATATTTATGTTTTTCTTATTCTTATTCTATTTGTTTTTTACTTTTTTCTTTTTACTTTTTATTTCTTTTGTTTTCTCTATAATATAGGCAATTTAAAACCATATATTTATATATGGCCTTTTAGGCAAAAATATAATATAAATATATGGCTAGCATATGTGCTGGATATATAGCATATTTAAAAAATCTTATAAATTTATTATCTCTTTTTTTATTTTCTTTTAACCAAAATATTATTGGTAATGCAGCTATTGCAAAATATGATTTTACACTTTCTTTAAAATATAAAGCAAATTCCACATTTGCCTTCCATCCCTTTGAAAGAATGTATATTGTTATAATAGAAAATAAACTAGTTACTATAGCAACTTTATCTTTAATATAGTAGAAAATATATATTGTAATAATTCCATAATATCCATAATCAACCTTTAGTTCGTTTGCTATGAATAAAGAAATAATTATAATAATAAAGATATTTATAAAATTATTTCTATTTTCTTCTATATAATATATAGACAATGATGCAATTAAAAATGTAAATCCAATATTAAAACTTTGTGTAAAGTGATTAATATTTTGCAATAGATTTCCACTTTCTAAAAATCCCTTAGGCATGCCATGTACCATTAATACAGATGGTATTTGTGAAATGAGAGCAAATGCAAATAATCTTAATATATATTTAGGTTTATTTGATGTTCTCTTCATTCCAATTGCTATTAAATAAGCAAATATCGGCATAGCCAATCTTCCTAAGATTGGATTATATGCAAAATCTTTAAATGCAAATTTAAAGATATGGTCTATAAACATTGATAAATATGCTATTAATTGCATTAATCCTCCACTTCATTTGGTGCATCTACTGGACATACAGCATTACATGATCCACAAGATATACACAGTTCTTCATTAATAATTATTGTCCCATCAATATTAGCTATGCAACTCATAGGACAAACAGCAATACAGGCTTCACATTTTATACATTTAGTCTGATCTATTCTATAAGCCATTAATCTTCCTCCTCAAACTCTAATTTCTCTTTTTCTTTATGTCTTGATTTCTTTAATACTTTAACATCTTCTAATAGATGGTTTTTAAAGAAAAATTCATGACCTTCTTTATATTTTACTCTAATTCCTTCTTTTAATATTTCTAGATCTACTACTTCACCTTTTCCATCTTCTGTTTGAACAATTGAACCAGGTTTAGGCAGTCTAGAAAGTTTTTCTCTATAAACTTCTTCTTCATATTTTAAACAACACATAAGTCTACCACAATATCCTGTTATCTTGCTTGGATTTAATGATAGGCTTTGGTCTTTAGCCATCTTCATTGTAACATTTCCTAGATCATCTAAAAAACTAGAACAGCAAAGCTCTCTTCCACATTTACCATGGCCACCACTTTTCTTAACTTCTTCTCTAACACCAATTTGCCTCATTTCAATTCTAGTTCTATGTTTAGCTGCTAAGTCTTTAACTAATTCTCTAAAATCTACTCTTCCATCTGCAGTATAATAGAAAGTTAATTTAGTTCCATCAAATTTATATTTAACTTCAACTAATTTCATTTCTAATTTATGGTCATTTATTACAGATAAAGTGTCAGTAAAAATGCCTTCTTCTTTTTCTTTTAATTTTTCATATCTGTCTATTTCTTTACGGCTAGGCATCCTTTTTATTGGTTTAAGTTCTCTCTTTACTGTTTCTTCACTTACTTCTTCAATGTCAGAAATAGCTCTTACCATTTCTTCTTCTTTATCTGAATCAACTATTACATAATATCCCTTTTTTATAAAAAAATCTTTTGGATCATAATAGTATTTCTTTCCATTTTCATAATATTCTATTTTAATAATTTTCATTTATATTTATATTCCTAGTTTGTATTTTCTTAAAATTATATTAAAATATATTGATTTATCAATCTTTTAATTTTTATTAATTTCTTATCTTTAGTTTATATATTTCATTTAGTATTTAGTATTTATTATTAGTATTTCTAGTTTCTTATTTTTGCTTGTTTTTTTATTTTTTTATTTTTTTATTGTTATTTATTAATTATATCCCATGAATTCAACAAAAAATAATCTACTAACATTTCAAAATTTGCATTTCTTTCTAATCTCTTGCTTGTTTCTATAAAGATTTCATGTAATTTATAATATTTTTTATCTTCATTTAAGAAGCATGATAGAGATTCTTCTAAAATTATAATATTTTCTTTATAATTTTCTCTTGTAAATAATTTCTTATATTTATCATAAAAAGCATATTTGTTTAAATTAACAATATCTCTGAAAAACAAATTGAAAACTGAGTCACTTGATTCAAAATCTTCTTTTATTAATTTACAGAAATTACTTTCATTATCAAATACATATAATTTTGTACATCTAGACTTAATAGTAGGTAGTAATGAATCAATATTTTCTGAAAGCAAGAATATTAAAGCATATTTTGGCGGTTCTTCTAATATTTTTAATAATGCATTTTGTGCGTTAACATTCATATTTTCAGCATATTTAATACAAAATATTTTATACTTTCCCATTACAGGATTTTCTATTATATTTGAAAATAAATTCCTAATATAGTCAATTCTAATACGTCTTCTTTTTTCATTAATTTTAAGGTCTGTTTTATTAAACTCTATTTTATAAAATTCTGTGTAATTATTCAATTCGTACAGTCTGCAGTTCTGACAATCACATTTATAACTTATTTGTTCATTTAAATTTGTAGAATTTAAATAACTTTCTTTAATATTTACATCATCAGTACAATTTAATACTTTTGCATAAAGTCTTACTTCATCATAAAACTTTTCTAAATCTCCATATATTAAATAAGAGTGTGAGATTTTATTTTGTAAGATATCATTTTTAAAATATTTTCTTAATTCTAATGTATTAATCTTAATCCTCCATACTCTTTATTTATTATTCAATTTATTTATTTCAAAAAAGTTTGTAGGTATTTTTCCCATTGATTTAAAAGGCAGAAATCTTCTTGAAACTCTTCCTTCCATTTTTTCTATAGGTATACATCCAAAACTTCTAGAATCAGTACTATTTTTTCTATTATCTCCTACCATGAAAAAAGTATTTTCCGGAACAATAAAATCAGTTAATCTAACTGCTTCGGTATACATATCAGGATCTAAATAATCTTCTACCAGTACATCATTATTAACAAGAATCATTCCATTCCCTATTTGTACACGATCACCTTCTTTAGCTATTATTCTTTTTATATAGCTTTTTTTAGAAATTTCTAAAAAATCCTTTGTGAATTTTTCAGCAAATCCCTTTCTTTCAGTATAGATAGCTTTAGGATTATTATTATTTATGTGGTCAATTGTGTCAAAGTCTGGTGCTTCAAATGTTGCTATATCTCCAACCTTATATTCCTTTTTAAAAGTTCTTACAGTTCTATCAAGCCAAAGTCTATCGTTTTGAACTAATGTTGGAAACATTGATTTTTGTTTAACTGTTGTAAATGTTCCTAAACTATACTTAATAGTCATGGCTATTAAAAATGCCACAAATAGACATATAAACCATTCTATAAGTTCTTTTAACACTTTATCAGCTACAACAATAGCCTTTTTTTCTTCTATAATTCCTTTATCTTTATCAAGATTTAAATTTTCTGATTCATTTAAGTCTTGAGAATTGTTCTCATTCATTATTTATTTTTGTCTTCCTTCATGTTTTTTTCCATGTTTTTTAAGAAGTCTTCAACCAAGTCTAATTCTTCCTCTTCTTCAGTTTTTTCTTCTGCTTCTTCTTTAACTTCTTTTTCTTCAACAATCTTTTCTAGATTTTCTTTTTTAACTTCTTTATCAGCTGCTTTTTTAGTCTTAGGTTCTGCTTTTTTCTTAGTTGTTTTTTTCTCTTCTTTTCCTTTAACTTCTTTTTCTTCTATCTCTTCTTCGTCTTCTTCAACAGTTTCTTTTGTTTCTTTTTCAACTTCTTCAGTTTCTTCCACTTCATCTTTTACATCTTGAGTTGCTTCTTGAATTTCTTCTTCTAATTTCTGCATTTCTTTTTCTTTTTCAGCAATAGCCTTGCTTAATTTATCAATATCATCGATATCTTCTAATGAGTCTAAATCTAAAACATCATCTTGCTTTGCTTCAACATCATCTAATATAAGTTCTAAATCTTCTGACAGATCATCTGCAAGACCTAAGTTTAAATCTTCTTCTGTTGAATCTAAGTCTAAAACTAGGTCACCTTCAAGATTGATATCTTCTACAACTTCATTGCTTGCTTCTATATTAATTTCTTCCATAGGAGGAATATATATTTCTTCTGGTTCTTCAATTTCAAAATCTAATTCTTCAGCTTTTTTAGATGCTGCTTTATTTTTCATTGGAGGTTTTGGTACTCTAGTACTTTCCTTATTTCTAGATAATGCTAATAATAAAAGTATTACAATAACACTTCCTACCAATAATACAATTATTTTAAATATTGGTGAATTTAATCCTGCTCCAGCCCCTTGCAAGCTATCTAACATACCACCTTCTGTTTTCTCATTTGAACTTTCTTGCATAAAGTCAGGTTTCATATCATCTAAAAAGTCTGGACTTAATTCTCCTTCAAAAAGATTTTCTAAATCATTTTCTACTTCTAAAGTA
This sequence comes from uncultured Lachnospiraceae bacterium, assembly GCA_964565695.1. Lineage (GTDB taxonomy): Bacteria > Bacillota > Clostridia > TANB77 > CAG-508 > CAZCCM01. Next base: position 17,858 of record CAZMFV010000007.1, on the reverse strand, counting down.
GGATCTGAAGTAGTAGTTTCATCCATTCCAGCTGTACCTTCAAATCCATCTGATGTTAATTCACTTTCTTGTACTGGGTCAACAGCTTGTTCTACTGAGCCTGGTGCTGGTTCTATGGCATATACAATACCAATACTAATAATTGTGATGATTAAAATTATTGAAATTAATTTCTTCATTTTTTTCTCCTATGTTTTAATTCTTTTTTGTAGGTATACGGATTACTATTTCAGTTCCCTTTCCAAATTCACTTTTCACATCAATTTGCCCTGAATTTTGTGCTAAAATTTCCTTAGCAATAGATAGACCTAGGCCAGTACCACCTTTTTCTCTAACTCTCGAATGATCAACCCTATAGAAACGATCAAAAATTCTATCTAGGTCTTCTGGTTTTATTCCAATACCATTATCTTTTACTTTTACATATGCGTCATTATATACAAATCCAACATATACACTTATATGTCCATTTTCTGCAGTGTATTTTAATGCATTACTTAAAATATTTATAACAACTCTTTCAATTCCTTCTCTATCTGCATAAACTAAAGGAACATCTGCAGTTACAAAATTTTCTAATTTTATTTGTTTTTTATCTGCTTCTAAATTAAATCTATCTACACATAATTTTATTAAATCTGGTAAATCAAATTCTTCTTTTTCATTAGTCATTTCAGCAGAATCATATTTAGATAATGTAAGTAAATCTTGAACAAGATCAGACATTCTATGTGATTCTACAGTTATTCTATTAATGAACTTTCTTCTCATTTCAGTTTCTATTTCATCATCTAATAATGTTTCTGAATATCCCATAATTGATGTAATAGGTGTTTTTAATTCATGAGAAACATCTGCTACAAATCTTTTTCTCATAGAATTTAATTTAACATGTTCTGTAACATCTTGAATAACAGTTGTTATTCCTGTCTTTTCTCCATTATCTTTTAATATTGGAGCAAAGAAAATATTATAATGTCTATCATTTACATTAACCCTTGTACTTTGGTCAGCCCAATCTTTCATATATAGAATTTTTTCTATATCAAGATCTAAACCAAATTTTTCAAAAACTTCTGTAAATGTATCATTGTCTTGTATTTCTAAAAATCTAGTTGCAGCTAAGTTTTTTTGCGTAATTTCACCCTTTAAATTGAAACTTACAACACCATCAGCCATATGCATTAAGACTTTTTCAATTTCTTTCTTTTCACTTAATGCTTCTTCATACTTGTCTTTAAACTCTAAGTTAATATCTATTAAATGTTCTGTTAGTTCAGTTAAGTCTTCATCTTTCTTTTCTCTTTTAGAGAATTCCTTAGATTCTTCTACATCAGTTGATTTCTTAGCTTTTTTTAACAGTCCTTTTACAGGAATTGTAACACTTTGTGCTACAACTATTGATATTAAGACTGTAAATATTAAAATTACAGCTTGAATTTGCAAAAATCTTCTAAAGACTTCTGAGTTCATTAATAATCTATCAAAGTCTTCTATGAAATTACCAGTTGAGGCAATTTCCATATTTTTTAATGCAGATTCAGTTGTAAAAAATTTCACTGTATATAATGTAACAGCACTAAGTGTTAACACCACTAACAGTATTATTGAAATAATAATTGTTAACTTAAGTTTCTTTGTCATTTTATTCCTTATCTGTTGTATCAGCCATATAGTAGCCTACACCTCTTTTTGTAATTAAGAATTCAGGACTACCTTTCTTTCTTTCAATTTTGTCTCTAAGTCTAGCCATTGTAACATCAATCGTTCTGATTTCACCTACATATTCGCCATAACCCCATACTTGCTGCAATAAATCTTCTCTAGATACTACTTTACCTTCTTGCTCTGCTAAATATTTAAGAACATCAAATTCTTTCTTAGTAAGTTCAATAACCTTACCTCTTATTTTAACTTCTCTCTTAAATGAATCTATTTCTAAATCACCAATTTTAATTAATCCCGATTCTGTAGATTCTTCTTTAGCATTTTTGTATTGTTCAGCCTTTCTTAAATTTGCTTTAACTCTAGCCATAACTTCTCTAACTTGGAAAGGTTTTGTAATATAGTCATCTGCTCCAATTTCTAATCCAACAATTTTGTCAGTTTCCTCACCCTTTGCTGAAATCATTAAAATTGGAACCTCTTGCATATTTAATGAATATCTAACATATTTACAAACTGAAATTCCATCTCTCTTAGGAAGCATGATATCTAATAATACAAGATCTGGTTTTTCTTGTTCTATTAATCTAATAGCTTGTTCACCATCAATTGCTTCTATTACACGATATCCTTCTTTTTCTAAGTTGTAAGAAAGAAGTTCTCTTATTGGTTCTTCGTCATCAACCACCAATACTAGTTTTGCTTCTTCATTTTCCATTTAAATCACTCCTTTAATTTAATCTTCTATTAATTACAACAGAACTACCCTGTATTCCTTTAGCTTTATGGTTCACTTGTGCACCAACTTCGCCGATTTCTAAGATATTTGAAAATCTTTTACTAGATACTTCAACTATACCTAAAGAAATAGTTGTTAAAGGAAACAGCTCTATTATTCCTCTTCTGTTCGATACTTCTAGATAACCTTTATCTATGTCCTCTTTTGTAAAAAATTGTAAAACTTCTTTATCAAATTGCTTTATTATTTCAGTAGCTACATCGTAAGAGTCTCTTTTACCAACAATTGCAATAAAATCATCTCCTCCAATATGTCCTACAAAATTTTTCTCGTTTTCTGCTTCATCTTTATGAGCATTTTCTGCTAAAACCTTGCCTGTGAATTTTATTACTTCATCACCATTGGCAAATCCATAAACATCATTATATGCTTTGAAATTATCTAAGTCAGCATAAATTACAGCAAAGTCTTCATTATTATATAGTCTTCTTTTCATTTCAGTTTCTATTTGAGAATTACCAGGTAGTCCTGTTAATGGACTTACACCTCTGTTTAAATAAATAAGTTGTGCTAGATTCTCAACAACCAGTCTTAAATATTCTTCTTGTACTGGTTTTCTAATATAGAATAACATTTTTGCTTCTAATACTTTAAGTCTATGTTTCTTACTTGGATTTGAAGATAGTACTACTTTCGGAATATTAGCATTATCTTCATTTTCATTTATTGTATTAATTAGATCAAAAATATCAACTTTTAATTCATCTTCTATTATAATAATCATTGATGGAATTTGTTTTAATTTTTCTTCTGTTTCATCACTTGAAACCCTTACAAAGCAAAATTTTGTTTTGTCATTTTTAAAACATGATTCAATAAATTTTATTCCTGAATCTCCATCTTCAATTATATATATGTCTTGATACATAATTTCCTTCTCAATTTATTTTTCTTTAGTATTATAAGTAAATTATTGTGTTTGTGTTTGTGGCTGTGGTTGAGTTTGTTGTACTTGTTGTTGAGTACCACCAGGAGCTTCTGCAGATCCTTTAATTACAGCTTCTTCACCATCAGCTGACAAAGCCTTTACTTCAACTATATTGCTTCCAGGTTGTAATAAAATTTGAAGTTTAACTTCTTCTTTTATTAAATCACCTTCATAAGTTTTCTTAGTTTCTTTTCCATTTAAATTAGTTACAATTTCAGTAATTCCTTTTTCATGACTTGCTGTTACAATAACATATTTTCTGTCTGCAGTAACATGAAGAAGTACTGTTGGAAGTTCTTTTCCTGTATATTCTTTTGCTTCAATAGTTTGTAATCCTGCTTCATCAATTGCAATAACAGTTATCTTATTTCTTCCTTTTTGAATTTCTACTTCAACAGATGCTTCTGTTCTTCCAGTTGCTTCTGTTAGCTCTGTAGGCTCATCATCATTCCAATAATATTTAAATGTTTCAATTCCAACATTATCACGTACAGTGATTTTAAGTTTCTTAGAATCAGTTACTTGAAAGTCAATTCTAGGTTTTTCTAGGTCTGGTCCTTGCTCTTGCGTAAATTCCTTTTCTTCAAAAGCTTCATTCCCATCTTGTGCAACAACTTTTATTTTTAGCATATATGTTCCAATAGGTTTTGCTATACTTGTACTTATACTGTTCTTGCCTTCACCTGGTATTGTTTGATCAGGATTTTCTCCCCAAGTATATATTAATCTTTCTAATGTACCTTTATATGTTGCTGTAACTTCTATAGTTTCTTCATTTTCTACCATTAATATTTGAGGTAGCTCATTAGAAACTTGTGGAATCTTATTTTTCTTATCTCTTGTTATAAGGAATATTCCAACTGCAATAAAAATAGAAACAATGGCAAAAATTGCTAAAGCAATAGCAAAAATTTTCATTGAATTCTTGTTTTTATCATCATTACTAAAATTCATTGGAGGTTGATTACTAGTTTCAGGCTTTTGATAATAATCTTCCATTGTTTTATTTGTTTTAGGAAGCGTTTCTTGAACAAGCTCTTCCTCTTTGTTTTCGCCAAAATCAAGTATTTGATTCATTTTTAACTCCTTATAATTAATTTTAGTATATCATACCAAAATTTTAATGTAAATATAAAAAAAAGGTGTAAAAATTGATATTTCTACACCATTATTTTTTAAGATTTTTTAATTAAATTAAGTTATTCTTCTCTTACGAGCAGCTTCCGCTTTTCTTTTTCTTCTTTCGCTTGGTTTTTCATAAGCTTCTCTTTTTTTAATTTCTTGAATGATTCCATTGCGAGCGCATTGTCTCTTAAATCTCTTAATTGCGTCTTCCAAGTTGCCGTCTTTTACTTTTATTGCTGGCACAAAATGCACCCCCTTTCAAGTTAAATTTCTTTCAATACTGTTATTATAAAGGATTCTAATATAAAAGTCAATTTAAACTTTTAAAATCATATCTTTTAAATTATTGATTTTCTACATTTGGAACTTTAGGAGTTTTATTTTTCTTTTTTAATACGATTATATATATTAAAGATATAACAAATGCTAGTCCTAAAACCATAATTATTATGTTTTCAATTTTTAATAATATGTCTAAAACGTCTTCTTCTATAACATCATCTTGTAACAAGTTAGTTTCTAAATCTAATTTGGATCCATCAACTTCTTTACTAACAGGCACCCATTGGTAGTATTATTCATCTACATTTTCCACATGGTTGTCTAAAGCAAATCCATTTTCTCCACTTCTTATTATTGCTGGCAAATAAAAATAGTGTGAATTATCAAACTCTTTTTCAGCAAAAACACTTAAAGGTATGATAAGTAACACTACCAAAATTAGCATTGCAATATTTTTAATTGAATTTTTCATTTTCCCTCCTAATTAATATTTTATATAATTCTATGTATTTTTATATTATCATTATAGATTTTTTAAAAACAATGATAACAAATAAGAATATTTAAAAAACAAAAGATTAAGCTATAGATTAAGATATACAGTTTGATATATTAATAGTAGATAAAAATAAAAAAGAGCCTTAACTCTTCTTTATTTAATACATATATTTAATAGGAGAATAAATTTATATATTTATATTAATTTTGATTTATATTAATTTAAAATTATATCTATATTATTTATATCCTCTATTCTAAACATAAACTCCATCAGCAAGATAAGTATTGTGATATCTGAATTTTCTTACAGGTTTTTCCTTCATATATTTATCTACTAAAACAATTTTATTTCTTTTTAAGCTTTTTTGTACATCTATTATTCTTTGATTTCTAGAACCTCTATAATATATATCTAAACTTTTTTCTGCTAAAATAAATGGTCCATCTATTATAACATCAAGGTAGTTCATAAAATCTTTAATACCATCATTTGTTTCAGCTTTTTCTAATAATTGTTCAAATGTATAGCCAGTATATGCCCAAGTGCTTAAACCTTTTTCTTTAACTGCTTTTGCTATCAGCGAACATGCTTTTGCCTGTTCCATAGGGTCACCACCTGAGAAAGTGATTCCATCTTGCATTTCAATTTTTAAAATTTCATCTATCAAGACATCCACTTCTTCTTCAAAGCCTCCCTTATAATTAAATGTATGTGGATTGTGACAACCCGGACAATTATGAGGGCAACCTTGAGTCCAAACTACTGTCCTTATACCTTCACCATCAACTATGCTATCTGTTTGTAACTCACTTGCCAATCTTATTTTCATAAATCGTGTTTCTCCCTATCTTTTTCCTCAGCTTGTTTTGCATTATTGAATCTATCTACAGTTCCTACTAGATATCCAGTTATTCTTCTAATTCTTTCAAATTTAACTGCATCTTCTCTTCTATTACATCCTGGACAGATATCATTTATAATTCCTGTGAATCCACAAACCGGATCTCTATCCACCGGATGATTAATTGCTCCATATCCAATTCCTTCTTCTTTCATCATTCTTACTATTTTTTCAAATGACTCTAGGTCTTCTGTAGGATCTCCATCTAATTCAACATATGTGATATGTCCAGCATTAGTTAGAGCATGATATTTAGCTTCTTTTTTAATTTTTTCAGCTGCTGAGATTTTTGCACCAACAGGTATGTGGAAAGAATTTGTATAATAACTTTTATCTGTAATTCCTTTAATTTTTCCAAATACTGCTTGATCAATTCTAGTAAATCTACCAGATAATCCTTCAGCAGGTGTTGAAAGTAATGTGAAATTGAAATTATCTTCTTTCGCAAATTCATCACATTTATCTCTCATAAATCCAATAATTTTTAATCCTAATTTTTGAGCTTCATCTGATTGACCATGATGTTCTCCTAGTAGTGCAGTTAAAGTTTCTGCAAGTCCTATAAATCCTATTGATAAAGTTCCATTTTTAATAAGTTTTCCAACTTTATCTGTAGGTTTTAATTTTTCTCCATCACTCCAAACACCTTGTGCCATTAGGAATGGGAAATTATATACTCTTTTCTTAGCTTGTAATTTAAATCTTTCTAATAATTGTTTTTTAACGATTTCCATTACTTCGCCTAATTCTTCAAAGAATCCATCTATATCTGCTTCTTTTGCATCTACTATTCCATGTTTAATTCCAAGTCTTGGAAGATTAATACTTGTAAAAGATATATTTCCTCTACCAGTAGTAATTGCTTTTTTCTCATCATATACATTTGCTAAAACTCTAGTTCTACATCCCATGTATGCAACTTCTGTTTTGTAGTCTCCCTCAACATATGGATCTAAATTAAATGGTGCATCTATAAATGAGAAGTTAGGGAATAATCTTTTAGCTGAAACTTGGCATGCTAATTGGAATAAGTCATAATTAGGATCTTCTGGATTATAATTAAGTCCTTCTTTAACTTTAAATATTGATATAGGGAAAATTGGAGTTTCTCCTTTACCAAGGCCTGACTCTGTAGATAAAAGGAAGTTCTTTAACACCATTCTACCTTCTGGAGAAATATCTGTTCCAAAATTAATTGATGAAAAAGGAACTTGTGCTCCAGCTCTAGAGTGCATTGTATTTAAATTGTGAATAAATGCTTCCATAGCTTGATATGTTGATCTATCAGTTTTCGCTAAAGATTTTTCTATAGATTTTTTAAATAATTTTTTCAACTTGTCTGATTTTTTAATAAAGTTTTTAAAATAATCTACATCTATATCTATTGTTTCAATTTTATCTATTTCTTTTATAATTTCTTCAAAATCTAATTCTTCTTCTAAATCTGCAAAATCTAACATGTCTCTCACTTGTTGTTTTAATTCCTTTTTAAAAGTTTTTAAAACACCAGGTGCCATAAAGAAATCAAAAGCTGGTAATGACTGACCACCATGTTGATCATTTTGATTTGCTTGAATAACTATTGCTGCAAGAGAAGCATATGACATAATGCTTTGTGGTTCTCTTAAGAAACCATGTCCTGT
>CAZMFV010000007.1:0-10003 GCA_964565695.1 uncultured Lachnospiraceae bacterium | reverse complement strand
CGTTCCCATTGGTAAAAAGTCCATGTCATGAATATGAATATCTCCACCCTCATGTGCCTTTAATGCTTTTTCATTTATTAAATATGCTTGAGCAAATTCTTTTGACACAGTACTACCATATTGAAGCATTTGTCCCATTGCTGAATCTCCATCAACATTTGCATTTTCTCTTTTAATATCATTATCTACTGCTGGTAATCCTAAGCTTTCAATAACTTTAATAAATTTATGTTGTCTTTTAGTATCTGAAAACATTGCTCTAGATTTTGATCTTTTTTCTCTATAGTTTGAAAAAGTTTCATATACATCATTATATTTTAAACCTTTTAAATTCTTTTCAATTAAATCTTGAATTTCTTCAATTTTAATTTTATCTACAACTTCAGAAAACTTTTTAATATCTGCTAAAACTTTATTGTATACTTTGTTAACATCTTTCTCTGAATATTCTTTTGCACCATCTTCTTCATGGTATGCATCAAAACCTTTTTGAATAGCAACAGCTATTTTAGTTCCATCAAAGTCAACCTTTCTTCCATTTCTTTTAATAACAACAATATCTATTTTTTTGTCATTATCTAATTCTTCCGTTTTTTGTTCTGCCTTTACCTTAGTTTTTTCCATTCCCAACCTCCTGATTTTTTTAGGGTAAACTCATTGTATATTTGTCAATTATTTTTGTCAACCACTTTTCTTAAAATTGACCTTTTTTAAAAAATGATTTTTTCATTTCTTGTCATTTTAGTAAAAAAATATCAATGTTGACATATCAAGCATACAAGAGTTTTAATTTAGCAAAGCTTTATTTAGCAGGCTTTTTATTAAGTTTCTTTTCATCCTTCTAGAAAGCCTGTTATGCTAGGCTTCTTGAAATCTGTCTAAAATCATTTTTATAGTTTTGTCATTTTACTTCTCTTTTATTTCATTTATGTTTCATTATGTAATTATGATTACATTAAAAAAAGCAAGTATAAAACTTGCTTTTTACTTTAATTAATTTACTCAATTATTCAATTTATTCAATTTATTCAATTCATTTTTTGTTTTATTTTCTTTTTAACCTAGATTTTTTATTCTTGTTTTTATCATTCCCGCTATCAATAGGCCTATGTTCACTTATATATGATAAATCTGATTGATGTTGATCTTTATTAATATTTTCTAAAGGTATTATTATATGGAATATAGATCCCTTGCCTAGTTCAGAATCAAATTTAATCTCTCCTTGGAACTTTCCTTTTATAGTTGAATATGACATGTAAAGACCAAGTCCTGTTCCATACTTTCCTTTTGTTGTAACCATTTGTCTAAACAATTTATCTTGAACCTCTCTAGGAATTCCCTCACCATTGTCTTTTATAGATATAACTAGGCTGTCACTAATATCGCCTATATTAGCAATAACTTGAACTTTCTCATTAGTTCTTCCATCATATGCCTGTATAGCATTTATAACTATATTGTTAATCACTTGCAGTAATGAATTAAAGTCTCCTTGAATTCTTACACTATTAGACACATTATTTATAAATTCTATTTCTAATAATGCATTTTTAAATTCATGTGCTGTTAAAACTTTTACATTTTTAAATAAATCATTTACAGAGAATGTCATTTCTCTTCCCGTAGTAAATGTAGTAGCCTGTCCTTTAACTGCAGTAATTATGTCATTCATATATTCTAAATGAATTTTTATTTTCTTAACCCATTCTTCTTGCTCTTTTATTATTTCTTTTTTATCTTCTATAGTAACAGAAGATGTAGTTAAAGATTCTTCCATTTCTTCAGCTAAATATTTAATACCTTCAGCTGCACCTGCAATTGATAATATTGGTGTTTTTAAATTGTGTGCAATTCCACCAATCATTTGCCCTAAAGAAATTAATCTTTCATTTTCCAATAATGTCTGCTGATTTTTCTTTATTTGTTCTATATATTCATTATTAATTCTTTGAATTTCATTATATGAATGTGCTAATTCTCCAATTTCATCATATGAGTAAATTGGAAGTGCTGCATATTTTTCCACTTTCTTCCTTGTAGCAATATTGTTTAAACTTTCTGAAATAGCGCTTAATGTATAACTCATATTCTTAGACCATGCAGCTGTTATAATAAGATATATGATTGTTGTTAATAATGTAAGGAATATAAATATAAGTAAAATCATCTTATCACCAGTTGAATATTTAAAACCAACCCATACTTCAGATCCATCTTGCAAATAACCTTTGACAACAATTGCTTCAGACTCTACTCCAAAGTATTCATATGTTCTACCTCTATCACCTTCTATAAAATGATTAGCATATTTAATCATGAAGTCTGTTATTTCATTTGGATCATTTTCAGATTCTATTAATTTATTATCATTTTCAATATCTGCAACAAAATAGAAGTCTGATTCATTATATTTTTCTATCCTTTTTAATTCACTCTTTACATCATCAAGATTAACACCTACAAATGTTTTTTCTCTTAATTGTGTTTTATAATATTCATAAATCTTATCACCATTTAAACTAATAATTTTCGAATATAGGAACATAATAATTATTCCAAAAACAGTTAGAAAAATAGGGATGATGCTACTCAACATATTTTCAAAGAAATTTTTACTTCTTTTCTCAAAATTATATTTAGGAAAAATCTTATAAGTATCTTCTAATACTGTTATCATTAATTGTTTTATCATTGTTATTGAAATAACCCATGCAAAACCTGATATTAAAAGATAGATTATTGCAAATTTAACTTTTAAACCAAAATAATTATAAAATAGAATATATGCAGGTAGCATTACAACAATTGTAACTAAAATATAGAAGAATAATAATTTTCTATCAATAGAATAAAACTCTTTTCTTACATTATGAATTTCCTCTTCTGTTATGTCATCAACATTCTTCTTTTTCAAGAACATTCTAGTATTTTTAAATATAAATTGTAATGAAAACAATGCACCTAATGTAGATGCTAAAAGAAAGATTATATATTGATTTCTATGTGAAAGAAATCCCCATACTTCTTTTTGAAAATCAGGATTTTGCACCTTAGGTGGATAACCCACAAGTATAGGCACTAAAAAAAACATTAGTATTGCCATGCTTACTAAAATTAATATTAATCTTAAATAAAGTGATTTGATTTCTTTTCTCATATTTTCCTCTTAAGTATATAATTTCTCACTTTAATTAAAACTAAAAAACATATTTTTTTCAATGTATTTATAAAATTGACATATATTCTTTATATTCAGGACATAAAAAAAGCAAAACATTGTTTTGCTTCTTAATATATAATATTATCTTCAATCTTCTATTGATATTTTATTAATTTTATATTAGTTTTTTATTAATCTTTTATTTATTCACTTTTTAATTCTTCTAATTTTCTATAGAGTTCTAATTCTTCATCTGTCATTTTATCAGGCATTTTAATATTTATATCAATTAGGAAATTTCCTCTTCCACCAAATCCATCATGATAGCCTTTGTTTTTAACACTATATCTTTTGCCACTCTGTGTTCCTGCAGAAATTTTTAATGTCATATTATCATCAATACCTTCTACATCAACACTTGTTCCCAAAGCTGCTTCCCATGGATAGATATCTACAACTGTCCTTATATCATTACCTTCTAAAATAAATTTAGCATCATCTTCTAATTTAATTTCTACAAAAAGATCACCATTTTTACCATCATTTATTCCAGGTTTTCCAAATCCAACAATTCTGATCTTATCATGATTTTTTATTCCAACAGGTATTTCAATAGGGATTCTTTGTAATGTTCCATTAACATCTCTTAATGAAAGATATTTTTTGCTACCAAGAAAACCATCTTTTAATTTAATAGATATTTCAGTTTTAATATTATCACCTTTTAATCTAGGTAAACTTTCGTTCTTTTCTTTTTTTGACTTTCTTCTAAATTCTCCAAAAAACACTGAGAACACCTCTTCCTTTAAAGTTTTTTCTTGTTTTCTAGCTTCATATGTTTTATTACCAATTCGATTTCTCTCTATATATACCTTCCATTTTCTATCATATTTTCTTTTTAGATTCATATCAGAAAGTATTTTATATGCTTCATTAATATCTTGTATTCTATCTTCAGAAAAATCTTTATTTCTATCAGGATGATATTTTTTTGCTTGTAATCTATATGCTTGTTTAATTTCATCAGAACTAACATTAGCACTTTGTAAATCAAGTATTTTGTAATAGTCTTTAAACACCATATATCCTCCTTTTAGTATGGTTATTATACCACATTTTCTGTATTTATCAATAAATTAAAAACTTCTAAAAATCAAAAAAGCTGTAGTTTAAACTACAACTTTCTCTAATTGGTAGCAGGGGCTAGACTCGAACTAGCGATCTTCGGGTTATGAGCCCGATGAGATTCCATCTTCTCCACCCTGCGATATAATATACATTATACAGGACAAATCCATGTTTGTCAAACCTTTTATAGAATTCTTTCACTAAAAATGGTATAATATAAGTATCTTATTATTAAGGAGGGAAGATATGTCCAGAGAAAATCTTATTGTAAATTTTTTTGACAATCGGGAAGTTTGTATTTTCAATGTGAACATATTCCGACGGAAAAAAGATCAGTTAATATTAACATTCCATAAAGGCAAATGGTTTTATTCTAAATATCAAAAACAAAATGAAGACTTTGTGCTTTATGTTGGTGATAAAGAATCAATCAATGCTAGTTTTGAGCTTGAAGGTGATGGTTGGATTCTTTTAGAGTCTGGTATGATAGATATCACAAAACCAACTCTCTTCGAAGATCAATTTAAGGACGTTAATATTACAAACATTAAGAATGTAACTGCAGACTTTGAATTCTTTAAAATAGAATTCAATTAGACCACACCCTCACAGTTTATGTGAGGGTTTTTAAAACAAAGAACAACTCAAATGAGTTGTTCTTATTTATTAATATATTTTGTAAATAGCGACTAATTAGTTTTTGTTTTTAATTTTTAATTTAAATAATACTATTCTTCTACTTCATCTTCCTCTGATTCTAATTCTTCTTCATCTTCTTCAATAATTTCTTCTCTTAATTTATTAGCAATATTATCAAATCTCATACCATTAGATGCTTTAACTAAAATCGCATCACCCTCTTGTACTATAGAGTCTAAGTTTTCTAATATTTGAGTGGCATTTTCAAAATGCACATTTTCTATATCAATTAATTCTTCATTTATATACTTAGCTTCTTTTCCTGCTGTAATTACTATGTCTATTTCTGTTTCATTTAAGAACTTACCTATTTCTCTATGAATCTCTTTACTAAATTCTCCTAGTTCTAAAATATCTCCTAGTATTGCTATTTGTCTTCCTTCTTCTTTTATTAATATTTCAATTCCAGCTTTTACTGATTCTAAACTAGCATTATATGTATCATCATATACTGTTATATTATTTGCTACAAAACGATCCATTCTTCTTTCAGTTATTAAGATTCTTTCTAAACCTTCTTGGATTTCTTCTTCTGTTAGTTCTAATTTTAATCCAATTAATATTCCAGGAAGCATATTATATATATTATGTTTTCCTCTTAAATTTGTTTCAACTTTAAAAATTAAATCATCATATTTAAAAGTAACACTCATCTCATCTTCTTCCATTTGAATAAGTTTACCTAGCAAATGAACATCATCTTCATTCATTGCATAGGATAAAAGTTTGAAATTTCTAAACAAATTATCTTTTTGATCATCATAAAACGCTTTAAGAACTTCATCATCTTTATTTAAAACCAAGAAGCCTTTATCTTTTATTCCATCTATTATTTCTAATTTTGCTCTAATTACATTTTCTCTACTTCCAAGTTTTTCTATATGTGACATTCCTATGTTTGTAATAACAGCATAGTCTGGTCTAAATAATGTAGAAAGTTCTGATATCTCTCCAAATTTATCCATGCCCATTTCTAAGACTGCTATTTCAGTATCTAAAGGCATATTTATAGCATTTAAAGGAAGCCCTCTTCTTTCATTATAGTTTTTCTCACTTTTAAAAACTTTGTATTTCTGAGAAATAATACTTGCCATAATATCTCTAGTAGATGTTTTCCCAACACTTCCTGTAATTCCAATTACAAGTGGTTTTATTAAATCTAATTTATACTCCATTAGTCTATCTAAAGCAATTTGAGCATCTTCAACATATATTACATTAGCTTTAAGTGGTTTTAAATCTTTTGTTGTTACAATACAAGTTTTAGCTCCATTTTCTATTGCAGTATAAACAAATTTATTGCCATCAAATTCATCTCCTTTAAAAGCAATAAAAGTATCTCCTCTTTTAATTTCACGACTATCTTGTTCTATATGTGTTATTTCATCTTCATAATTTCCAGAAAGCAATTCTCCTTCAATTATATTTATAATATTTTTTATTTTCATAATAATCCCTTCGAATTTATTCTTTGTTTGTTTTAAATTTTAGTTTTCATTTTATTTCGTTTCATTTTTAATATTTAATTGTATTCTACCACTTTTTTCATATTTTTACTATATTAGATAAAAAATAGCAAATGTTTACTTTTGACGAAAAATATTATATGATTTCTAGAAAGGAAAGCTTATGAAAAAAATTTTAATATTTTACGGTTCGTTTGGTGGAGGACATCTATCTGCTGCAAAAGCAATAGAAGATGAACTAAAAAAACAAGGGAATGTAGAAACAAAATTAATTGATGCATTAAAATATGTTAATAGAGGTTTTAACAAGATTTCAACTAGCACATATAATAGAATCTCTAGAAATTCACCATGGTTTTGGGGAAAACTTTATTTCAATGCAGATAAGGGGCCATTAAGTAGAATACTTTATTCTTCTAATTCATTGATGTCTAGCAAATTGAATAAAATTATTAATAAATTTGATCCTGATACAATAGTTTGTACACATCCTTTCCCAGCACAAACTTGTGTTTATTTAAAAGAACATGGCAGATTAAATTCTGATATAGCAGTTGTAATAACTGACTATAAAATACATTCACAATGGTACTCTAGACATGAATATCTTAATCATATTTTTGTTGGTTCAACTAAAATGAAAGATGATCTAATATTAAAAAATGTTGCACCTAACAAAATACATATAACTGGTATTCCTACTAAAAAGGAATTTAGAGAAAATTATAATAAGAAAGATATCTTTAAATCATTAAATTTTGATATTGATAAAAAGACTTTCTTATTTTTTGGTGGTGGTGAATTAGGATTAGGAAAAAATTTACCTTTAGCTACTTTAGAACATGCATTAAAAATATTTGAAGATTCTCAATTTATAGTAATTTCAGGCAAAAATGATAAATTATATCAGAATTTCAGAAAAATCATTAAAAATCATGAAGCAGAAAATAGGACGGTTTTATTCAAATATACAGATAAGGTTCCAGAGTATATGTCAATATCAACAGCTGTATTCTCTAAACCTGGAGGTCTTACAACAACTGAAGCAATGGTATCTGAATTACCATTCATTGTATTTGGACCTTTACCAGGACAAGAATATGCAAATACATCTTTTATTTTAGATAATGAAATAGGAACATTTATATCTACAGAAGATAGAATAGAGTATATATTAAATAATTTACAAAAAAATCCTGAAGCATTTGAAAAAATGAGAAATAATTTAAAGAAAATAAAGAAACCAAATTCAGCTGAAAATATAGTTAAAACAATATTAAAGAAATAAACTAAATGAAAGAGAAAAAGAAAAAGAAAGAGAAAGAACAAAAAGTATAAAATATAAAAAAAGAAAAAGAATAACATAAACAAAAAGAAAGAAGAAGGTATAAATACCTTCTTCTTAAATTGTGTAACTTAGTCGTCAATCAGCCACCCTAAAATGGCAAAGTCATAGTAATATGTCTCAATAAACAATGCAGTATAGTAGTTTTCCGGGTCACCATCTAATTCAACATAAACATTTTTCATAGGTTTGAACAACTTCTCTTCTACAGTCAGCAGTCCATCGGACCTTCTAACTACTATAAATCCTGATACCGTTGTATCTTCTTCTACGAAAACATTGCAAGTATAAACTAGCAAACCTAATGTTGAGTTGTTTAAGCTTCCTTCATCCCACTTTCTGTCATTAAGTGTTATTGCGTCAGTAACAGTTACGTCATTATGCACAATGAATTTTTCATCATCATGAACTCTAACTTCACCCGTTACTTTAGATACTTTTTCATACTCTAGTTCTGGAGCACTATAACTCCATGCAAAGATTTTTATCCCATCATTTCTTTCGCTAACAATGTTAACTTTATACCTCTTAGTTTGGTCTTTCACCTCTAACAAGTATATACCTTTGTTGGGGTCAATCTCTACTCTGTCTGAAAAAACATCCCGTCCTCTTTGTAATCCTAATGAAATCTCCAAGAAGTCTTCTGAATTTTCTTCATAAACTAATACACCCTTATAATGGGGTTCTTGAAGTTCATCCTTGTCAGCCCAAGCATCTGGATATGAATCATCATCTTCACTCAATTGAACTAACATGACATTTTCATCAACAAAGATAATTTTTTCAACATCCTCATCAATTGGAATTGTCATAGAATCAAATTCTCCAAGTTCTGTAAGCTGAACAGGGTCCTTAGTTTCACCAGGTCCATCATTGTCTTTTGGTTCTTCTGGTTTTTCAACCACTTCTTTGTCGTCCGGTTCTTCTACAGTGCCTTTGTCGTCCGGTTTTTCAGTCCCAATGACTTCATCTTTCTTTTCCTCTACTTTCGGGTTATTGCAACCAATAACAAGGAGTAGGGAAATGGAAAGCACCACAAGTAATAACATAACAATCCGTGTACGTTTCATAGCTAACCCTCCTTTATTACACTTTTTTAATTCGCAAGATAATACATTTACCTTGCTAACTATAATATATAGTGAGTACATTATACCATAATATTAGTTAAAATCAACATTATTATGTTTTGTCAAATTCTAAGAAAAAAAAATAATATAAATTTAATAAAAAAACCAGATGTTCATTTAACATCTGGTTTACAATCAGTATCTAATTAATATAAATTAGTTGAAATTTATTTATCTTTATTTGTTTTTTATTTGTTTTTTATTACCCTTTTTATTTTCTTCACTATTTAATTCTTGAACTTCTTTTACTTCTTCAAATATTTCATCATCTTTAATATAGAAAATAGGGCATCTAGAATATTCATCTATAACCTTTAATTTATCAGCTATTCTAATCTGAGTTTTTGATGTTGAGTTAGCAGAAATAACAGCCTTTGTATTACCATTTGCACCAGCATGTGCAAGACCTCTAAGTTTTCCTAATATCATAATATTACCAGATGCTACTACTTCAGCACCATTATTTACATCACCCATTATAACAAGTGATCCAATATATTCTTCCTTAACACCACCTCTTATAGATCTATCTATAAATTTAGTATTTGAAATTTCTACATCTGATTCAAAAACATCCTTTATTTTATCAATTCCTAAATCTTCACTTTCTTCAGAAATTTTAAATTCTATTTCAAAATCATCCGAAACACAATCATCTAAGATTTTTTGAATTTGAGCAGATATAATGTCTTGCTCTTCAATATTTAACATTCTAGCATAGATATTAACTTTATTTATTATAATAAGTTCTAGATTTATTTCAGCCTTTTTATTATTTTCTTTTATTTGATTAGACAATGTTTTTAATTCATCAGTTAAAATTTTTATAATTTCTTTAATATCTAATTCTTTAATATATATATCTACTTCTTTCATAGATTATTCTATTTCCCTTCTTCCTTCTATTGCTTTATATATTGTAACTTCATCAGTGTATTCTAAATCTCCACCAACAGGTATTCCATGTGCAATTCTAGTTGTCTTTATTCCTGTATCCTTTATTTGTTTAGCAATATACATAGCTGTTGCTTCTCCTTCTACTCTTGGATTTGTTGCAAGTATTACTTCTTTT
>CAZMFV010000006.1:27747-28968 GCA_964565695.1 uncultured Lachnospiraceae bacterium | reverse complement strand
TTTGCAATAACAGATGGACTAAATATTACAGTACAAGGCTTAGAGACTTTTGAATATAATGGCAATGATAAAAGAATATTAAAAAGAATTGATGAAATTCTTTTAGAATATGAAGTATCAACTATTGTTGTTGGTATGCCATATAATATGGATGGTAGCAAGGGTTTTAGAGCTGAAAAAACAGAAGCTTTTATACATAAACTAAAATGCAAATATAATAAGATTAAGATTGATACAGTTGATGAAAGACTAACAACAGTTCGTGCAAATGAAACAATGAATTTTCTTAATATTAAAAGAAAAAAGAAAAAAGGTATTGTAGATACCATAGCTGCTATATATATTTTAGATGATTATTTAAAGGAAGTTAACCCCCAAAACTAGTTTAATTAAAAGATATTTATAGTTGATAAAACAATATTAATAATATAATATAAAAATATACAACCGAAAGGAGAATTAAAATGGATAATGAGGAAGTAAATGAAGTAGAATTATCTGAAGATGAAAGCACAATAATATTGCTTAATGATGAAGATAATAATGAAATGCCATTTGAGTTTTTAGATTTAATTGAGTACGAAAATGAAGAATATGTAGTACTATTACCACTTGAAGAAGAAGACGAAGATGAAGATGAGGTAGTTATTTTAAAACTTGAAACTACAGATGAAGAAGAAGAGACATATGTTGGTGTAGATGATGAAGTTTTATTAGAAGCTATTTTTGAAATATTTAAACAAAGAAATAATGAAAGATTCAATTTTATAGACTAAATAGAATTAAGATTATTTTAAAGAAGGGGGAGTTGTTACTCTCCTTTTGTTTTTAGGAGGAATAATGGAATTAATGAGTTATTTGTTTTCAATGTTTGCGGTATTCTATTGGTTATTTAGAATTGTAGTTTCACTATCACCGTCATTGAATTTAAATTTGCCATTTGTATCAGCTAATCCAACTTTTGAGATAGTATTACTATTTGTATCTCTACTAGGATTAGTTGGAATATTTAAAAGAAAAACCTTTTTGACTGCTATAAATTTAGCAGGCTTTTTTGCATATTATGGATATGAAATATCACTTATAATTGGTGATTCAATAGATGAATTATCTGCATTAGATATGCAATATATTTTCATATATTCTTTAGGAATATTACTTGCCTTACTGAACTTTTTAGATGTTTTACTTAATAAGGAAAGAAAGGGATCTACTAAAGAT
>CAZMFV010000006.1:0-27737 GCA_964565695.1 uncultured Lachnospiraceae bacterium | reverse complement strand
TGAAAAAATTGATTGGTATTATGATGAAGGTAGATTCGAAAGAGAAGGCGATGATAGAAGTGATAAGAATAGATATAGAATAAAGTAATAGGTATAGATATGAATGAAGTGAAAATTAATGGAATATATAGGCATTTCAAAGGAAATACATATATAGTAGAAGACATTGCATTACATACAGAATCTGGTGAGCAACTAGTTATTTATAGAGATGTAAATGATAAATCAAAACTATTTGCAAGACCATATGAAATGTTTGTAAGCAAGGTTGATAAGGAAAAGTATCCGGATGTTGATCAAGAATTTAGATTTCAAATTTAAGAGATGTAAAAAAATAGTAATAAAAATAGAATATGCTTAATAGAAAGGGAATAATATGATATTAGCAACAACTGATAATATTTCAGATAAAAAAATAAAAACATTAGGCCTTGTTAAAGGTTCTACAATTCAAACAAAACATGTTGGAAAAGATATTTTGCAATCTATACAACATTTAATAGGTGGAGAATTAACTGAATATAATAAGATGATGGAAGAAGCAAGAGAATTAGCTACTAATAGAATGATAGATGAAGCTAAAAAACTAGGAGCTGATGCAATAGTTTCTGTAAGATATTCTTCTGCAGCTGTCATGCAAGGTGCATCAGAAGTAATTGTTTATGGTACTGCTGTAAAAATTAATTAGATATTAATAAGGAAGCATTATGGAAAATAAAGCAATAGAAGTAGAAATAGAAGTAGAAGAAAAAATAGAAACAGTTGAAGAAAAGAATATAAAAGAAGAGAGTGTAAATGAATAAAAACTCTACTAATTTAAAAATCTTTGCTAGAAATATTGATAATAAGTCTAAACAACAAATTGAGAGATTAGTTGCTCTAGATGTATTTAAATCTAGTAAAATTAGAATCATGCCAGATGTTCATGCAGGTATGGGATGTGTTATTGGATTTACAGGTGATTTAGGAGACAAAGTAATACCAAATATTGTAGGTGTTGATATTGGTTGTGGACTTACATGTATAAAACTAAAAGATAAAGATGTAGATTTAAGAAAATTAGACAATGTAATCAAAAGAAATATACCAAGTGGTTTTAATATTAGAAAAACATCTATTATAAAACATGATCTAAGTCATATGAAATGCTATAACAAATTACAAAACCATAAAAGATTTGAACTTAGTTTAGGAACATTAGGTGGTGGGAATCACTTTATTGAATTAAACAAAGATGATGAAGATAATCTTTATTTAGTAGTTCATAGTGGTAGTAGAAATTTAGGACACCAAGTTGCAAGCTATTACCAAAATCTAGCTATTAAAACATGCAATAAGGACAGATTAAACAATAACTTAGAAATCATTCCTGATGATCTGTGCTATTTAACAGGAAAAAACAGAGAAGATTATTTGCATGATATGGATGTTTGTCAAAAATTTGCAAGTCTAAATAGAGAATTGATGTTAAAAGAAATTACAAAGAATATGAATTTAGATTACTTTAAAGATAATACTATAGAAACAATTCATAATTATATTTCTTTTGAAGATAATATTGTTAGAAAAGGTGCAATCAGTGCTAAAAAAGATGAAGAACTTATTATTCCAATAAATATGAGAGATGGTTGTATTATTGGTATAGGAAAAGGTAATGAAGATTGGAATTATTCTGCACCACATGGTGCTGGAAGATTAATGAGTAGAACAGAAGCAAGAAAAAAGATAGACTTAAATGAATTTAAAGAAAGTATGAAGGGAATTTATACTACATCAGTTCATAAGAAAACTATGGATGAAGCACCTAATGTATACAAGCCAATTGAAGAGATTCTTGATCAAATAGAAGATACTGTTAAGATTAAGAAAATAATAAAGCCAATATATAATTTTAAAGCATAGTGATTTGAAATTATATATTAATTACAAGGAGGGGTCTATGGTACCGATTATTGAGAGTATAGACAATAATAAGCCAGTCAAAGATGTAGACATGAACTACAGAGATTCAATTATGTTGGTAATTAAACATCCTAATGAAGAAAAATACTTATATCTAAATAATGAAAAATTTGGTTGGAAAGTTCTAGTTCAAGGAGGCATTGAAAAAGATGAAAATGAAATGTCTGCAGCTATTAGAGAACTAATAGAAGAAACAGGGTTTAATGATATTAAAAGTATTAAAAAACTAGATTTTGAAATGGATAATGTATATTATGCAGCACATAAAAAAGAAAATAGATATGCAATTATTAAAACTTTCTATATTGAATTAAATTCTTTAAATAAAGTAAAGAGTGAAGAAGATGTTGATATTCTATTTGACTCTTATGAAAACTTAAAAGAATTATTTGGTGAAGCTTTTGTACATCACTACTATTTATTAGGTATCGCGATTGGTAAACAAGAAAATATTGTAAATGATGATAATACTAAGTTAGGAAATTTAAGTCTTGTTAATCATAAAGTAAGTTATAGAAAAAAAGAAGATGACCCTAGAAATAAAAAATAAAAATAAAAACAGATGATAATAGAATCTATTATATAATGAAAGGTATACTATGGTATTAACTGAATTTGATCCAACAAAAGAAGCAATCATAAATCCAGAAGATGTTGTTAGTAAAATAGACAGGTTTCCAAAAGTAGCAGTTTCATGCTTTGGAAAAGATTTAATTGATGAATATATAAGAAGATATGGAGCTAAAGAAATAGCTAAAATTGCTAATGCTAATGGAAGTTTTCCTGTTTATGAAATTGAATATAAGGGTATTAAATTAGCACTATATATGTCACCAGTAGGTGCTCCAATGACTGTAGGATTTTATGAAGATGTCTTAGTATTTGG
The DNA here is from genome assembly GCA_964565695.1 of uncultured Lachnospiraceae bacterium. Lineage (GTDB taxonomy): Bacteria > Bacillota > Clostridia > TANB77 > CAG-508 > CAZCCM01. The sequence continues at coordinate 24,889 of CAZMFV010000006.1, read as the reverse complement.
TGCTGAAAAATTAGTACTTTTTGGGACATGTGGAGTTTTAGATAAAAATATTAATGACTGCTCTATCATAATACCAACATCAGCAATAAGAGATGAAGGTACTAGTTACCACTATGCAGAAGCTAGTGATGAAATATCAGTTAATGAAAAATATATTAATATTTTTGAGGATATTTTAGATAAAAAAGATTATTCTCATACTAAGGGTAAAGTATGGACAACAGATGCTCTTTTTAGAGAGACAAGAAGTAAAGTTGATAAGAGAAAAGATAGCGGATGCATTTGTGTTGATATGGAATGTTCAGCTATGTCTGCTGTTTCTAAATTTAGAAATAAAGACTTCTTCCAATTTTTTTATGCAGCAGATAATTTAGATTCAGATAAATGGGATAAAAGAAGCTTAAGTAATAAATCAAAATTAGATGAAAAATTTGAAATATTATTATTAGCATTAGATTTAGCTGTTGAAATAAAAGATTAAAAAATATAAAGATTAAAAGAGTAAAATGAGAGTATTAAGTATAATAGAGCCTTGGGCTAGTTTAATAAAAGAAAAAATTAAATATATTGAAACTAGAAGTTGGAAAACAAATTATAGAGGCGAACTATATATACATGCAAGTAAAAAGAAATTAACTAAAAAAGAATCTATTAGATTAGAAGAACAACTTAAACTATTAGATAATACTGATTTTAAATATGGACACATAATTGCTAAATGTAAATTGGTAGACTGTGTATATATGGATGAAGACTTTATTAAAGAAGTTAAGAAAAAGCCTATAGAATATCTATGTGGTGATTACAAAATCGGAAGATATGCTTGGATATTAGAAGACATTGAAATACTAGAAAATCCAATAGAAGTAAAAGGCATGTTAGGTATATGGAGATATAATGATTGATATAAACAAGATTTATGAAAAAGAAAAAGAAATAAATAGCTTTTTTAGGGAAAAGTATGATTATAGTGATTCTAAAATATTTAATAAGCAAGTTTTAGAATTATTATCAGAAATCAATGAATTAGCATATGAAACTAATTGCTTCAAATATTGGAAAGATGATAAGGATATTTGCAAAGAAAGAATACTAAAGGAATATGCAGATGTTCTAATGATTGCATTATCATTTTGTGATCTTGCTAATGTTGATAAAATTATAATAAAAGAAATAGAAAAAACAGATCTGGTTGAATTGCTAATTAATTTAAACTATCTTTCAAGTCAAATAAATATGGATTTAGACAATGAGTTATTGTTTGATATAATGAGTAATATATTTAAAATTAGTGAAGTTTTAAATTTTTCGAAAATTGAAATAGAAAAAACAGTGTTTAATAAAATGGAAGAAACATTAAAAATGATTAAAGAGGGATAATGAAAAGAAAATATCAAAAATTAGTAAGAGATAAGATTCCTAGTAAAATAGAAAGTAATAATGAGATACCTATAATTGAAATTTTAAATGATGAAGATTATTTAAAAGAATTAAAATTAAAACTTAAAGAAGAATTAAATGAATATTTATCTGAAGGAAATATTGAAGAATTAGCAGATCTACAAGAAATAATATTTGCTATTTTAAAATTTGAAAATATAGATGTAGAAGAATTTGAAAAAATTAGAAATGAAAAGAATATTAAAAATGGTTCTTTTAATGATAGAATATATTTAAAAGATGTTTTACAAAAATAATATAAAGATGTAAATTGATTGTATATTATAGAATAGAAGGGAAGATATTATGATTATATTTATTAATGGTCCTATGTTTTCATCAAAGTCGTCGCGTTTGATTGAATACTACAATAGAGCTACATACAAGGATAAAAGGAATGTACTTGCTTTTAAACCTACTATTGATAATAGAGATGATGGGGTTATACGATCAAGAGGTGGACTTGAAATAGAAGCAATAAAAATAAACTCTATTCTAGATATAGAAGAATATTTATTTACTGGAGTTACTGATATATTTATTGATGAGGTGAATTTTTTTGAGAATATACCAAATGATAATTTAAGTGTTGATTTTTTTAAAGAACGAGAAAAGAGAATACATGAGATAATTTTATTTTTAGAAAAACTAAATTATGAATTAGGTATTAATATATTTATGGCAGGTTTAGTGTTTGATTCAGAAATAAAACCATTTGGAATTTCACCATACTTACTTAATATTGCTACTTCTGTTGATTACCTAACTGCAGTATGTGTTAAGTGTAATCATCCTGCTACACATACTAATTACAAAGGATATAAGGATGAAAATATTTTAGTTGGTTCAGATGAGTATGAGGCTCTTTGTGCTCATTGTTGGATTGAAGCTCAAAAAGATAAAAACAAATAATAAATAATAAAGAATAATAATGTTTCTTATGATGATATAATAAAACGCATATAATATTGTAAAAAGGGGAAAGTGTGAAACTAAATGTAAGGTTAAAAAACAAAGAAGTATCTATGGAAGCTGATGTTGAAAAGTTAGTTGAAAAAGGTATGGATAATCATGAGGAAAGTTGGAAAACCAAATTTACAGCTAAGAAAGATGCTAGAATAGAAATAAAGAAGTTAAAACATTCTCAAAGATTAGAAAAGGCAAAACTTAAGCAAAATAATAAAAATTGGTTGCAAAAAATCAATGAAGATAAAAGAAAAATAAAAGAAATGGAATTAGCTGAAAAAGTTAGAAAAGAAAGACAAGAAAGAAAATGGTCTATAATTAAAAGTATTATTACTGGAATAGGTGTATATATATTTTTTGTTTTTATTGCAATAATGGCAATTTTAGAAGGATAGTTGAATAATATCATTTGACTAAAAAAGGAGAGAAATATGGAAAGTAATACTCAAAAAATAAACTGGTATCCAGGACATATGTTTAAATCTAAAAAAGAATTAAAAGATGATATATCTATTACTGATATTGTAATAGAACTTTTAGATGCAAGGATTCCTTTATCATCTAGAAATCCAGATATATATAATTTAACTGAAAATAAAAAGAGAATAATAGTATTAAATAAAAAAGATCTTGCTGATGAAGAAGCAAATAAGATATGGCAAGAATATTTTTCTAAGCAAGCTCCAACAATATTATTAAACTCTGAAGAATCAAAAGACATTGATTCAGTATTTAAACTAATAGATAGCATAATGGAAGAAAAGATAAGAAAAGATAAGGAAAAGGGAATAAAACTACCTATTATTAGACTTATGATTGTAGGTGTTCCTAATGTAGGAAAATCATCTTTTATAAATCGTCTAGCAAATAGAAAGACAATGGAAGTTGGAGATAAGCCTGGTGTTACAAAAAGAAAACAATGGATTAGAATAGATAATAATAAGGAATTATTAGATACCCCAGGTATATTGTGGCCTAGAATAGAAAACAAGGAAGTAGGGCTATTCCTAGCTCTTGCAGGTAGTATAAAAGATGGTCTTGTAGATGAAATGGATATGACAATAAAATTATTAGAAAATCTAATTATCAATTATCCAGATAGTATTGCTACAAGATATAATTTAGGTAAAGAAGTTAAAGAATTTCTTGAAGATTTAAAATTAATAGAAGAAAATAAGAGTGAAGGTAATATTTTAACTAATTTATTTAAAAATAATGCGAAATATAAGATTGACAAAACCAAATTATATCAATTATTATTACAAATAGGAGAAAAGAAAAACATATATAGGCAAGGACAAAATATTGATGAAGAAAGACTATGTAGAATGCTTATAGAAGATTTTAGAAAGGGTAGACTAGGAAGAATTACATTAGAACTTCCTGAGGGAAAAGATGTTTAACACAGATAAAAGTGATGAAGATATTCATATGATGAATCCACTTATATGGGCATATATAGGAGATTCAGTACATGACTTATACATAAGACAAGCTTTAATAGAAGAAACAGAATATAAACCACATAAATTACATCTTCTAACATCATCTGAAGTTAATGCTAAAGCTCAAGCTGAAAGTCTAGATAAAATAAAAGATATTTTAACAGATGAAGAAGAAAACATTGTAAGAAGAGGTAGGAATGCTAAAAATTACCATGTGCCTAAACATACATCTGTTGAGGACTATGCTAAAGCAACAGCATTTGAAGGACTAATAGGTTATCTATATTTAACTAAAAGATTTGATAGATTAGAGGAAATATTAAAATATACTATAAATGGTATAAAAGAGGAGGAAAAATGAAAGTAAATATTATAGCAAAGGACATTAAGCCAACAGAGGCAATAGAGGATTACACTAATAAAAAATTAGAAAGAATTCAAAAATATTTTGATAAAGATATCAATGCAGATGTTACTTTAAGAGAAGAAGGTAATGTGCAAATTGTTGAAATGAAAATAGCTGTTAGAAGATCAGTATTTAGATCAATAGCAGAAGAGAAGGACATATATGCTGCATTAGATAAAAATATTGATATTTTAGAAGGACAAATAAGAAAAGCAAAAACAATAAGAGAGAAAAGAAGAAAAGAAGGAAATCAAGAACCTGAATATTTTGATGAAGAAGATTTAGATTTAGAAATTAAAGATGAAATTATAAGATATGCATCATATGACTTAAAACCATTAGCACCAGAAGATGCTAAAATGATTTTATCAGAACATAAGAAACATATTTTTATGCCATTTATTAATTTAGATACAGGTAATGTAAATGTTATTTATAAATTAAAAGATGGTAAAAACTATGGTCTAATTGAACCAGAAGTATAAGAGGTTTAAATGTATAAATTAGTAGCAATTGATTTAGATGGAACTCTTTTAAATGAATATAGTATGATTCCAGAATCTACTATTGAAGTTTTAAGAGAGGCTAGAGATAAAGGTGTTGAAATAGTTTTAGCTTCAGGTAGACCTGCAAATTCAATTATCACATTTGCCAGAAATATTGGTATAGATAATTATTTGATAGCAGGTAATGGGTCATTACTATATGACATACAAAATGAAGAAAAGCTTTTTGATGCATTCTTTAGTAAGCAACATGCATTACAAATAGCCACTATATGTGAGGAAAATTCAGTTTATTATAATGCATATACTGAAAGAGAGATAATAGCAGATTCATTGAAATATAATGCTTTAGTATATGAAAAAGAAAATTTGAATAAACCAGAAGGTCAAAAAACATATATTAATATCGTTCCAAATATTAAGGAATATATAGAAAATTCAGATAGTAATGAATATTTAAAAATGACTATTTGTGATAGTTCTCAAATTGTATTTGGAAATATTATTAGAAAATTAGAAGAAGTAAAAGATGTTGAAATACTAAAACCTGAGTGGATGTCAAAAAAATATTTTAAACATGGTACTACAGAATTTAGTCTTCAATATTATTTCTCTGAAATAACTAAAAAAGATATTAACAAATGGGTAGCAATTGAAGAATTAGCTAAAAGGTTAGGAATAAAACAAGAAGAAATCATAGCAATAGGAGATAATGTTAATGATGAAGGTATGGTAAAACATGCAGGACTTGGTGTTGCTATGGCTAATGCAGCTGATGATGTAAAAGCAGTTGCTGATTATATAACTGATGATTATAAAAATGAAGGTGTTAGAAAAGCAATTGAAAAGTTTATTCTAAACAAAGATGAATAAGGGGTGCAAATGAAAAAACATTTAGGTGTAGACATTGATGGTGTTATAACTAATATGCAAGACTATGTTTTTGAATATGGTTCAAAACTAGCATATAAAAATGGCTATGATTTAAAAAATATGGATAAAATACATTATGATACAAGAGATCTTTTCAGTTGGGAAACTCATATTGATAATGAGTTTTGGCATGAACAAATTGAATACTATTCTATACATGAAAGAGCTAGAGCACATGCATCTGAAGTTCTATATAAATTAAAAGAAGATGGTTGGAAAATCTTTTTAATAACTGCAAGAAGATCATTTAAAGAAGAGCATATCAAAGAAAGAAGAATTGAAAATATTCTAATTGATTGGTTAGAAAGATATGATATTCCATATGATGTATTAGAATTTTCAAGAACAGATAAAAGAGAAGCGCTTAAAAAATATGAAATAGATGTTATGATTGAAGACAGTCCTGATAATATTGAGCAATTAAGACATTTATGTCCAATAATTGTATTTGATGCAATGTATAATAAACAATGTGTTGGTGAAGGAATCCATAGAGTAAATTCTTGGTATGAAATCTTATATTATTTACAAGAATTTGAAAAAGAAAATAATAAATAATAGAGAGTAAAATAAGAAGATAAAAGAAAGGTAGACAATAATTAATGTTAGGTAAAATTATATTATTGATACTTTTCTTGTTTATTTTAGGCATGATTATTGATAATTTTAGAATCAATATCAGAAAAGCCGAATTTAAACTTGAAAGTAATGATAGTAAAAAAGAAACTAAAAAATATAAGATATTACATGTATCAGATTTTCACAATCGTAGATTTGGAAATGATACATATTTATATAATAAGATTAAAAAAATAAATCCAGACATTGTATTTATTACTGGTGATATGTTTGACCGTAGAAATACAAATACTGATATTGTAAGTGAATTTTTTGAAGAACTAAATAAAATTTTAGATTTAAATCCTAATGATGAATTAACAGAAAATAGAGTTTTCTATGTATATGGTAATCACGAGAAATATAAGGAAGATGGATTCTTAAGAAATTACGAAGAAATGATTGCATCTAAAAATATTAAATTATTGAAAAATGAATTAATACAATTAAGACTTAATAATGAAATTATTAATATTATAGGTCTAGATGATATAACAATACCTAAAGATAAAGTACTAGAACAAAATTCTGAAATAAAACTTTCTATAACTGATTTCTTTACAAAAAAGAATGATATAAATAAATTTAATATGGATCTTGTAGAAAAGAATGTTGATAATTTCTTTAATATAAATAAAGAAAAAATTAATAAAGGTCATAATATAGTATTAGTACATAGACCAGAAGCTTTTGACATTTATCAAAAATATAATATGGACCTAGTTTTTACAGGCCATGCTCATGGAGGTCTAGCTAGAATTCCTTTTACTGACATATCTTTAACAGCTCCTAATCAAGGAATCTTTCCTAGATATACTAAAGGTCCATATACTAAAAATAATACAACAATGTATGTAAGTATGGGATTAGGTAATTCAATTCTACCTATTAGAATATTTTCTGTTCCTGAATTAATAGAAATAGAACTAGAAGTATAAAATAGGTATATAATGATAGTATAATGCCTATAACATTGATTTTAGACTTCCATCATGTTAAAATAATATTATGATGAAGAAAGAAATTATTGATAAAAAAAATATAAAAACAGAAAAAAATAAAAAGTATGGGTTTATTTCGATTTTCAATTTAGTATTGATAAATCTACTTAGACTTATACTTATTTTTATGTTTATTTTAGCTGTAAAAGATAAAGATGGTGATCAGATATTACTTGTTTTTTTATCATTTTTATCAACATTGTATAAAGAAATACTTAGAATTATTACTAGAATTAAGATTTCACCAATTATGGAAACTGTAAGTACAATTTTTATAATATTATCCATATTAATTGGGACATTATTTGGTGTCTATGGAAAAATTATATGGTGGGATACATTCCTACATTTTACATCAGGAATTCTATTAAGCTTCTTTGCACTAATGGTTTTAGCAATAATGAAAAACAAAAATCCAAAATTAAAGTATTCATTAACTTTAATCATTTTGTTTACAATGCTTTTTGCTATTACAATGGGAACTGTATGGGAAATAATGGAATTTGCATCAGATAATATATTTGGAATGAATGCACAAAGAGCAAAAGGTGTTGATTATGGTGTTTTAGATACTATGGTAGATACAATTGCTAATACAATTGGTGCAATTATTACAAATTTAGGAATATATTTCTTTTTCAGAAAGAAAAAGAGTGAAGAAATAGAAGAATTACTACAAGATTGCTTTGTAGTAAACAATAAATAAATATAATAATGTAAATGAAAATAATAATATAAATCAAAATTAATATGAGGAGGATATTATGAAGAAATTTTTAACAGGACTTTTAATTTTACTAGTTCTACTATCACTATTAGGAGGAGCATTCTTTTTACTTGATAAAAATGAATACTATTCTAAGGGTGGAACTAAATTTACTATAAATGAAGACCTTGGAGAAGGTTTAACGAGAAGAATTGGATTAGGATATGTAATGTATACTAGAGATACAGGATTTCCTTTAAATGAAGATGACCATATTACAACATCATGGTTTAATATGATTTCTAGAGAAAAAGCTTTAGAAAAACTAGCTGTAGAGGAAGAAGAATTTACTTTACCAGGGCTAACAGAAGAAGAAACACAAGTTGCTATGTATTATTCAAATCTAATAATGAATGATTTTAATGAAAATGTAGAAAAATTTGATACAAAGGATTTAGAAACTCTATATATAAATTTGGATAATTTTATAGATTTAAAAACTGGAGAAAAAATTGATTCTAAAGTTGCTGATGCAATAATAAATTCTTTAACAGAATTATTAGAAAATCCTGATTATAAAATTGAAAACAAGGAATTAAAAGATATTGTTACTAGAACTATAGCTTTAGCTACTATTAGAAATGAAGTGAAAAATGGTCTATACATAAAAGTAAATGTAAATGAAGAAAAAAATGAAATAGATCTTATCATACATAAAAGTGACAGTAAGCAAAGTAAAACAACATATAGCTATGACTTAGACATATTGGAAAAGAAAGAATATAAAGTTTTTGAAAAAGTTAAATAAAAAATAAAATAAGAAATAAAACTATAAAGAGAACAACAAAATAAAAAAACAAAGATTACAGAACAAAAGGTTTTAGATATGAGTAAGATTTTAAAAGGAAGTATTATCAGAGATGAAGTATTATCTTCATTAAAAAACAAGATAGCAGAAAAAGAAATGTTAATGTCTTTTGCTATTATTTCTGTTGGTGAAGATGAAGCATCTAAGATATATATTGCTCAAAAAATAAAAATGGCTGAAAAATTAGGTATTAAATGTGAGACTATTAGTTTAGATAAAGACATACAAACAGAAGAAGTAATAAAGATAATAGAAGGACTAAATTTAAATCCTTCTATTAATGGGATTATTGTACAACTTCCAATACCTAGACATTTAGATAAATTAAAAATAATAAATACAATATTACCAGAAAAGGATATAGATGGTTTAACAAGTTCTAATCTTGGTAAATTGATAAATAATGAAAAGGGTTTATTTCCTGCTACTGCATCAGGTGTTATGGTATTACTTGATTACTATAATATAGATGTTGAAGGTAAAAGAGTTTTAATTATAAATAGAAGTACATTAGTAGGAAAACCCTTATCATTGATGATGTTAAATAAATCTGCAACAGTGACAATTGCTCATTCTAAAACAAAGAAATTAAATGAAATCTTAAAAGATTATGATTTAATTGTATCAGCAGTTGGAGTAAAAGATTTTATAAAAAAAGAATATATTTCTGATGATTCCATACTAATAGATATTGGTGTATGTAGAATTGATAATAAGATATATGGGGATGTGGAAAGCGATATAAAGAAAAATAATATTTCTACTCCTACAATCGGAGGTGTTGGTCCACTTACTATAGCAATGCTAGCTACAAATATTGTTAAAGCATTTGAAATACAAAATGGAATGATAGAGGAATAATGGAAGAAAAAAATAGGTGAAAAATGGCTTTTTTAGAAGTTAAAAATTTATGCAAAAAATATCAAATGGGTGAAACCGAAATAATTGCTAATAATGACATTAATTTTGAAATTAATGAAGGAGAACTTGTTGTAATTTTAGGACCATCTGGTGCAGGGAAATCTACCTTATTAAATATAATAGGTGGAATGGACTCCCCAACTAGTGGTTCTATTTTTATTGAAGGTGAAGATATAGCACAATATAGTGAAAAACAATTAACTAAATTTAGAAGAAAAGACATTGGCTTTGTTTTTCAATTCTATAATTTAATACCTAATCTAACAGCATTAGAAAATATAGAGATAGCAACACAGGTTGATCCAACATCAGGTGATCCTAAAGAAGCATTAATTGCTGTGGGATTAGAAGATAGAATGAATAATTTTCCAAGTCAACTATCTGGTGGTGAACAACAGAGAGTTTCTATTGCAAGAGCATTAGCTAAACTTCCTAAATTATTATTATGTGATGAGCCAACAGGTGCATTAGACTATAGGACTGGAAAACAAATCTTAAAACTTTTAGAAGATACTTCTAGAGTTGATGGGCATACTGTTATTATAATAACACATAATCAAGCAATTGCAGGGATAGCGGATAAGGTTATTGAAATAAATGATGCTAAAGTTAGAAGTATAAGAATTAATGAAAATCCAGAATCAATAGATAATATAGAATGGTAGGTAAAATGAAAACAGCTTTTATTAAAAATATTTTAAGAGAAATCAAAACTTCATTTGGAAGATTTATTTCTATTGCTGTTATGCTACTATTAGGAACATTTGCCTATGTTGGAATAAAATCAGCAGGGCCAGATATGAGACATACATTAAATGAATTTACTAAAGAAACTAATATGTCACATATATTTGTTCAATTTACAAATGGAATTGAAGAACAAGATGAAAAGAATATTTTAAATTATGAAGAGTTATCTGATGCAGAATTTTTAAAAGCAATTGAACTTAAAACAAAAGAAGAAGATAATTTAATGAATTTAATAGAATTGCCTGAAAGAATTTCTATTCCGAAAATTATGGAAGGAAGATATCCTAATAAAGAAGGAGAAATTCTTTTAGATTATTCTTTAATAAATGAATATAAAATTGGTGAGAAAATTTCCTTTAGAAGAGAAGAGCAAACATTGAAGTTTACTCTAGATAATCTGAAAGAAAAAGATTCTGACAAAAACAAGAAAGATGAAGAAAAGGAGCTAAGGCTTAATAATTACACATATGAGATTGTAGGTTTTGTTATCACACCTGAGTTTTTAGGTGTTGTTGATAAAGGACAATCTTTTTCTAAATATGGTGAATACTATTCTTTTGGATATATTATAAAAGATAATTTTAAAGAAATAAAAGATGAAAAGGAAAATTTAAAAACTCAAATTGCATATTTAAAATTTAAAAACCTAGATGATATGAAGGTATCTGATTTAGGATTTGAAGCTAGAAGTATAAGACATAAGGAATATTTAGAAGAATTATTTGCTGAAAGGCCTGATGAAATCTTTAATGAAATGAATGATAATATTTTAATTGAATTAAAGAAGGCGGAAGAAGACATTGAAAAGGGAAAAAAAGAATTTAAAGATGCAGAAGAAGAGATTATAAAAAATAAGATTAAAATTGAAAATTCATGGGAAGAATATAATGACGGTTATAATGATTTTAATTATGAAATTACTTTAGCTGAAAATAAAATTAAAGATGGTAGAGATAGTTTAAAAGATGGCGAAGAAAAATATCTTAAAGGTCTAAAAGAATTTAATACTGGAAAAAAGGAATATGAATCCGGTAAGAAAGAATATGATAAAGGACTTGATAAATATAGACAAGCTAAAATAGACTTAGACAATGCAGAAGAACAATTAAAGATTCTAAAAGAAAATAAAAATGATTTTACCTTACTAAAAACTATGGTAGAAAATGAAATTAATTTAAAAACTAAAATTGATAGATATGATGAATTAAATGATTTAATTGAAGTAAAAGAAGCGGAACGTGAAATTGCTATTCTTGAAGGAAATGATATTTTAGCTAATGAATTATTAGTTGAGATTAATGCATTACAAAATGAAATTGATGGATTAGGAAATATCAATTCACTAAGGATACAATATAGTACAATACAAAGTATAAAATCTAGTTTTAATTCATATCAAAGAGGCATATATTTACTTGAATATAATAATATTTCTACAGGAAAGCCTAGCTATATTCAAGGTTTAATTGATTCTATTCCAAATCTAGAAGAACAAGTTTTAAATGGCAAAAGTGAATTAGATAAAAACAAGAAGATTTTAGATAAAACAAAGAAAGATCTTGATAAAGCTAAAAAAGAATTAGATGCAAATGAAAAACTTTTATCTAAAAGCAAGATTGAAATTGATGAATCTAAGAGAAAAATAGAAATCTCTGATGCTAAACTATCTATTGAAAGAGAATATGGTTTAGGGGAATTAGAAGAAAATAAATTAGAATTAGAAAAAGCAGAAAAGAAATTAAAAGATGCTGAAAAAACATTTTCTAAGGAAAAGATTAAGGCTGAAAAAGAATTAAGTAATGCTGAAAAAGAGATTAAAAAAGCAAAAGATGATATTAAAAAAATAGATAAACCACTTTGTATTTTTAATACAAGATATGATAATACAAATTATTATATGTTCTATGATTCTTCAGTTAAAATTGACTTACTAGCAAATGTTTTCCCACCATTTTTATTTCTTATTGCACTTTTAGTGTCTTTAACTGCTATGACAAGAATGGTGGATGAACAAAGACAAGAAATAGGAACATATAAGGCTTTAGGATATAAGAATAGAGAAATTGCCTTTAAATATGTTTTATATGGTGGGATAGCATCAACAATAGGTGGAATTATTGGTGTTGGACTTGGTTCTGAAATTTTATCAAAAATAGTTTTTGATGCATATTCTATTACATTTGTTTTAAAAGAAAGATTGCATGTTCCAAATATTTATACAGGATTAACAGCAATGATATTAGCAGTACTATCAACAGCTTTAGCTGCATATCTTTCTGTAAAAAAATATTTAAATTCTAATTCTGCAAATCTAATGAGACCAAAGGTAGAAAAACCTGGTAAAAAGACAATTTTTGAAAGATTAAAATTCATATGGAAAAGATTACCTTTTTTAGTAAAAGTAACTTTAAGAAATGTTTTTAGATATAAGGGCAGAATGCTTATGACTATAATTGGTGTAGGTGGTTGTACTGGACTATTATTCTTTGGATTTTCTTTAAGATATTCAATGGCAGAATTGCTACCTAGACAAAGCCAAAATATAACTAAAATTGACTTTATAGTGTCTTTTAATGAGATTATTGATAAAGATGAAAGTGAAGAATTTAAAATACTAATGGATGAAGATGATCGAATTAATATAAGTAGTGAGATATATTCTGAACCATTAATTCACAAAAATTCTAAGAGTCAAAGATCAGAACTTTTCCTTATTGTTCCTAAAGACTTAGAAAAATTTAAAGAGCAAATAAATCTTATAGATAGTAGAACAAATAAAGAGAAAATTAACAGTATCCCTAAAACAGAGAAAAAACTTATTAAAAAAGAAAAAGATAGACTTAAAGATTTGAGAAAAGAAAGAAAACAAGATATAATTAGTTTGGATAAAGATTCAGCTATATTTACTGAAAGATTCCTAGCTAAAAATGGCAAGGAATTAGGAGAGAATATCTTTATAGAAGATATTTATGGTAAGGAATATAAGTTAGAGATTGGAAAACCTGCTATAAATTATATTTCACATTTTGCATATATGACACCTGAGTATTTTGATAAGAATTTTAATAAATCAACAGAAACAAATTCTTATTTAATTAGTTTAAAAGATGATGTTAATATAGATGAATTTAAAGAAGAAATTTTAAATTATACAATTGTGACAAATGTAATAGATATGAGGTTTGAAGAAATCAATAGTTGGGTTTCAACTATTGATATTGTTGTTATAATAGTTTCTGTTATATCTGGAATATTAGCATTTGTTGTTTTATATAATCTAACATATATAAATTTATCTGAAAGAATAAGAGAAATATCTACAATAAAGGTATTAGGATTTTATTCTATTGAAGTAATAAGATATATTTATTCTGAAACAGCAATATTGACTGCAATAGGAATAGCATTTGGTTATTTATTTGGAAATATGATTTATTATCTAATTGGTGATTTAATAATACCAGATAATTTAAATCTATATACTAAGAATGTACCATATATATACATAGGTGCATCTGCAATAACATTAGTATTTTTTGGAATTGTAGGCCTTATTATAAATAAAAAACTAAAAAAAGTAGATATGATTGAAGCCTTAAAAGGTTTTGAATAAATAAAATAGAGGGAAATATGAAGACAAAATTAAATGAAATTAAGAAGAAAGCATTTGAAGATATTGATAATGCAAAATCAACAAAGGAAATAGAAGAAGTACTACCTAAAATACTAGGTAAAAAAGGAGCCTTAACAGAAGTTTTAAGAGGACTTGCTTCTTTGCCTAATGAAGAAAAAAGAGAGGTTGGAAGCCTTGCAAATACCTTAAAAGAAGAAGTATTAGCAAAGGTAGAGTCTAGAAAATTTGAATTATTAGAAGATGAAACAATAGTAGAAGATACTTTTGATACAAGCATCCCTGGAGAATCACTAAATTCTGGTGGTCTTCATGTTGTTACTCAAATGATGTATGACTTAAATGATGCTTTTCAATCAATGGGATTTGAGATTTATGAAGGTCCTGAAATAACTTCAGAACAATTTGCATTTGATAATTTAAACTTCCCTATAAATCATCCTGCGAGAGAATCTATGGATACATATTGGCTAAATGGTAGTGAAGATAAAGATGCATATAATAAACTATGTTTAAGACCACATTTAACTGGTGCATCTGTTAGATATCTAATAGAAAAAGGTGCACCAGCTAGATTTATCTATCCTGGAATTGTTTTTAGAAATGAAGCAACAGATCCTAGACATGAAAGAATGTTTACACAATATGAAGCATTAATTGTAGATAAAGACTTTTCATTTTCATCAGGAAAAATATTAGTTGATACTATTTTAGAAAAAGTATTTGGTAAAAAAGTAGATACTAGAATGAGATCAGGATTCTTCCCATTTGTTGAACCAGGATTTGAAATTGATATGAAATGCCTAGTTTGTAATGGAGTTGGATGTAGAACTTGTAATCAAGTTGGTTGGATAGAAGTAATGCCAGGTGGAGCTCCACATCCAAATGTTTTAAAAGCAGCAGGATTAGACCCTGAAATTTATTCAGGATTCTATATAAATATAGGGCTAGATAGACTTGTAATGATGAAATATTTAATAAATGATGTTAGATATTTCTACTCAGGTGATTTAAGATTTTTAAGTCAATTTAAATAAAGTTTAAAAAGAATAAATATAAATATAAACAACAAAAACAAAAAATATAAATAAAATAATAAATAATAAATAATAAATAATAAATAATATTAGGAAAAATAAATAATTAATAATAAAAGATATAAGCAAGAAAGATTGAGGTTTTTATGAAATTATCTTTAAATTGGATAAAGAAATATGTAGACTTACCAGGAAGTTTAACACCACAGCAATTAGCATATGATTTAACTATGAGGACTGTTGAAGTTGAAGAGATAGTAGATTTATCTTTAAACTACAAAGACATAGTTGTTGGAAAGGTTTTAGAAGTTGAAGATCATTTTAATGCTGATAGTTTAAAAGTATGTAAAGTAGATGTTGGTAAAGAAAAAACATACCAAATAGTTTGTGGTGGGAAAAATGTATATGTTGATCAATTAGTAATTGCAGCATTACCAGGTTCAAAAGTGAGATGGCATGGAGAAGGAGATTTAGTTACTTTAGAAGAAACTAAACTTCGTGGTGAAATTTCACAAGGAATGATTTGTGCAGCTGAAGAAGTAATGTTATCAGATGTATTTTCTAATGAAACAAAGGAAATGATTACTGATTTAACAGAATATGGATTTGAAGTAGGACAAAATTTAGCTGAAGCATTAGGTCTTAATGATATGATTATTGAGATTGATAATAAATCACTAACAAATAGGCCAGACCTTTGGTCACATTATGGAATTGCTAGAGAATTAGCAGCAATATATGATTTAGAACTAAAAGAAATAGTTGATAAAGAATTTGAAGAATATTTAAGTTTAGAGGATAAACCTGAATATAGTGTTACTATTGAAGATGAAGATTTATGTAGTAGGTTTGTAGCAATTGTTGTAGACAATGTTGAACCTAAAGAATCACCTTTAGAATTAAAAATAATGCTTCATAATATAGAAGCTAAACCAATAAATCTTTTAGTAGATATATCTAATTATATAATGTTTGCAATAGGACAACCTACACATTTTTATGACTATAATAAAGTGAAAAATGGAATAATTGTAAGAAGAGCTAAAGAGGGTGAAAAAATATTCACATTAGATGATGAAGAATTAATTTTAAATCCTAATAATTTAGTTATTGCAGATTCTGAAAAAGTACTAGGTCTTGCAGGTATTATTGGTGGTAAAGAAGACTCTATATCTGAAGACACTAATAAGGCTGTTATTGAAATGGCTAATTTTGATGGAATCAATATTAGAACAACCGCACAAGAATATAATCAAAGAACAGATGCTTCAATGAGATTTGAAAAACAAATAGATTTTGAAAGAATAGATTCTTGTTTTACAGAACTTTTTGTAATGCTTAGAAAGTATTATCCAGAATTAAGAATATTAGAATATGGTGATGCTAAAGCAGCTAGAATAAAAGATATTGAATCTACAAATATTGATATAACACAAAACTTTTTAGATACAAGACTTGGTAAGAGAATTGATAGAGATAGAATTGTTAATCATTTAGAGAAACTAGGTTTTGAAGTAGAAGTTCTAGAATTAGATAATGATAGAATGTATAAAATTAAAGTTCCATCATGGAGATCAACAGGAGATGTATCAATAAAAGATGATATTGTTGAAGAAGTTGGAAGAATGGAAGGTTATGAAAACTTTGAAACAATAACTCCAAAGGTAGAATTAAATAGAGCAATAATTCAAAATGATAAAGATTTTGTAAGAAAATTAAAAGAATTTTTAAGCTTTAGAGCAGGGATGCAAGAAATTATACTATATCCTTTTGTGCATGAAAAATATATTGATGCATTAAGTATGGATAAAGATAGATTTATGACTTTAATGGATCCTCCATCACCTGAAACTACATATATTAGAACATCATTATTACCAGGAATATTGTCAGCAATTGAAACTAATTTAAAGAATTTTGATGAATTTAGAATATATGAATTAGGACAAGTTTTCTTTAAAAGTAAAACAGAAAATGTTATAGGAGAAGAAAATCTTCCAATACAAAAAAGAAATTTAGTTGGTGCAATTGTAGGAAAAGATCCGGAAGATATTTTCTTTAAAGCCAAAGGTATTGTTGAAGATATGGGTAAATTACTTCAAATAACAAATTTAGAATTAGTTAAATTAGAAGAAGTAAGATTCTTAGAGAAAAATGCATATTTAAATATTATTTCAAATAATAGAGTGGTTGGAAACTTAGGTCTTTTATCTAAAAAGACGATGGTACAAGCAGGTTTAAAAAACACTAATGTAGCAGTATTTGAAATTAATTTAGATAAAATTGAAATAAATAAAACAAGAGAAAATTCTTTTGAAGAATTGCCTCTTCATCCTTTAGTAAAAACTGATTTAAGTATTATAGTGGATAAAAATATTTCATGGGATGAAATAAAGGATATTGTTTTAAGAACAGCAGATCAAGTAGAATTTGTTGAAGAATACAAAGGAGAACAAGTGCCAGAAGACAAAAAATCTATTATGTTCCATATGGTTTATGACGGTAAAGATAAGACATTAAAAGATAAGGATATTAAAAAGAGAACAGATAAGATTATTGAAAACTTAAATGAAATTGGTGCTAATATTAGGTCATAATGAAAGATTTAAATGACAAAGTAGTAATAGTTACTGGTGCCTTTACAGGTATTGGTAAGGAGATTACTAAATTATTAATTGAAGAAGGCGCCATTGTTGTTGGTAATGGTAGAAATCAAAAGAATGCTTTGAAATTAAAAAAAGAAATAATAAAGCAGTATTTCAATAAGAAAAATAAGAAGAAAGACAAAATTAAAAAGAATAATAAAAACAAAAATGACGTTGAAAATACTGAAATAGATTTAGAAGAAAGTCAGGATTATGATATTTCTTCTAAATTTATGTACCACCTAGGTGATATTACTAAAGAAGAATCTATAAAATCACTTGTTGATTTAACAATTAATAAATATGGTAGAATTGATGTTTTGATTAATAATGCTGGGATGATTGATAGATTTAATACAATTCATAATATGGATGATGACCTTTGGGAATATATTATAAATTTAAATTTAACGGCACCAATGAAATTAACTAGGGAAGTACTACCATATATGATTGAACAAAAACAAGGAAATATTATAAATATGGGATCAGTAGGATCCCTATATGGTGGAAGAGGTGGAGTAGGGTATGTTTCAACAAAACATGGACTTCTAGGCTTAACAAAGAATACTGCACAGGCATATGGAAGAGATGGAATAAGGTCTAATCTAATAGCACCTAGTTTTTGCTTAACAGGTATTATTAAACCTAATAAGGAAATTAAAATAAGAGGATTTAAAATGGTTTTAAGAGGTTTGAAAACTAATTTTAAATTAATAGATAAAAATGATATTGCCAAACTAGCGATATTTTTAGCATCAGAAAAATCAAAATTTATAAATGGATCATCATTAGTAATAGATGGTGGTTGGAGTGCATATTAATATGAAAGAAAAGATAAATAAAAACAAAAAAGAATTAGAAGAAAATAATGAGATGGATGTTGTTGAAGAAAGAGGAATCAAAAACTTTTTAATTAGAATATTAAAGGGTATTGCTATTGGTATTGGTGCAATTTTACCAGGTGTTTCTGGTGGAGCATTAGCTGTTATATTTGGAATATATGAACCAGCTATAAAGTTTTTAAGTAATCTAAGACATAAATTTTGGAAGAATGTGAGTTTCTTTATACCTTCAGTTATAGGGCTGTTGATAGGAGTATTCCTGTTTTCATTCTTGGTAGAAAAAGCATTTGGTGAGTATATAGCTGTGTTTATTACATTATTTATTGGTTTTGTTATAGGAACAATTCCCTCATTATATAAGAAGGCAGGAAGTAAAGGAAGAAATAAATTTGATATTATATTATTTATTTCTATTGCTTTAGCTTTAGTGTTATTTATGGTATTTGGGCAAAAATGGACAGTATATATAAAGATTAATACTTTAACATGGTTGTTTTCAGGAATGGTATTAGCATTAGGATTTATTGTACCAGGACTAACTGCACCTAATTTTTTAATGTACTTTGGTGTATATGATAAATTAGCTGCTGGAATTAATTCTCTTGATTTTTCAATATTAATTCCATTAGCAATTGGTGGTGTAGTAACTGTTTTTTCTCTTTCAGCACTTGCAAACTTCTTATTTAAAAAATATTATACAAAAGCTCATCATTCTATTTTTGGACTTGTAATAGGATCATCTATTGCAATAATACCTACAATAATAATACCTGAATTTATAGAATTAGGAAAAAACAAAGATTCTAAAACTCTAGTAATGCTTATAACTGTTTCCATTATTTTATTCTTCATAGGAGCAGGTATAACATATTACTTTGGCAAATTAGAAGAAAAGAAAGTAGAAGAAGATGGTAAAAAAGAAATAGAAACAAAGAGTTAAAAGAGTTAAAATTATAAAAACAAATTAGATATGTTTAAAATTATAAAAAGTATATATTAAGCATAGACAAAAAGAAAAGAGCATAGGCTCTTTTTTTACTTTGTATTTGTATTTAATTTAATGTTTGATTAATCAGCATAAACTCTAAAATCAATATATGGGAAGATAGGAGTTTTAAGTTCTATATCTTTTAAGAATTTTTCATCAATACGCTCATCTTTTAATTGTTCATATAATTCATTAAATCTTCCTGTGTGTTCTTTAATTTTCTTATGTGCATATTCAACCATTGTGTTATTTGTGATAATAAATAGCCAATCACTGCTTTGAAGTAAAAGCAATTCTCTTGCAGCTTGATTTAAAACTCTTTCTAAAAGAGGGTCATCATTATCTTTATACTTATTTGCTAATTCAACCATTCTATTTCCTAATTCATTGAAATGTTTAAATGCATAATCATTAGAAGCATTTAACCAAACTTCACTATATCCATTCGCACCCCATGAAGATCTTGCTGGTGTAGATACTTGTAAATTAGGATGTTTATTTAAATATTCACTTGGTGTTATAAGTTTAAAATTAGACTTATTATAATGAATCTTTTTAAATAAGATGTATAACCAATATGGTCCTTCATACCACCAATGTCCATAAAGTTCAGCATCATAAGGACATGTTATTATAGGTGGTTGTGTTGTAAATGTTGAAAGATGATTTATTTGTTCAGTTCTACGATCAAAGAAATCACCAGCTTGTCTTTCTGCTGAGTCTTTAGCCCATTGAACATCATATGTATCTTTATCTTCAGTTTTACCTGTAATTCTATGGTATTTAATACCTGTATTAACCCTATCACCATTTGCTGCAATATATGGTTTAATATATTCATATGGTGCGTCATAGCCAATATCTCTATAGAATTCTCTGTAATTATAGTCACCAGGATATCCTGTTACAGATGACCATACTTGTTGAGAACTTTCTAAATCTCTAGCAAATGCTACAACACCATCTGGAGAGACAATAGGTGCATATGTTGCATTAACAGGAAGTGGATCTGCAAAAAGTAATCCATGTGTTTCAACAATTGCATATTGTACTCCATGTTTTCTTAGTAATTTATCAACTTCTGGAACATATCCACATTCTGGAAGCCATATACCATTTGGTTTTTTACCAAAGAAATGTTCATATGTTTGAACACCAATTGCTATTTGTGCTTCAACAGTTTTTTCATTTATATACATAATAGGGAAATATCCATGTGTTGCTCCACATGTAATTATTTCTAATTTTCCTATGTCTTGAAAATATTTGAAACGAGAGATGATATCACCACCATCTGCATCTTCTAGATAATATCTTAAATCTTCACTATATCTTTCGTAATAATAGCGAGACAGTCTATTAACCCTTTCATTACCCTTAGTTCTTTCAATTTCTTTTTCAGCCAATTCTATATGATTTTGTAAATACCTAACATATCTTTTTTGTAGAGTTTCATTACTCAACATATTTAAAAGAGGAGGTGTCATAGACATTGTAATTCTAAAATCAACTCCTTCATCAACTAAAGATTGAAAGTTCTTAAGTAGTGGGATATATGTTTCTGATATTGCTTCAAAAAGCCATTGTTCTTCTAAGTAAGTATCATCATAGGGATGGTATACAAAAGGAAGATGAGCATGTAGTATAAAATTTACATATCCTTTAATATTATTCATTAAATATTCCTTTCAAAAGCTAATCCTGATGTTGTTAACCAAGAAGAACGAGATTTCTCGTCACGGTAAACAGCTTCGTGATCATATTCGTAATCTTTATATAATTCTGATACAGCTTTTCTTCTTTTTACACTCATTGTAAATTCATCATTAGTAAAAATATTTCTAAAAGTTAAAATATTTTCTAAGCTTTCAAAATCTACATGACCTCTAGGTGATACAATATCATTTGAAGAACCTAGATGAATATAGTCATCTTTTGAGAATGTAACTATTGGTGCATCTAAATCAAAATCTTTATATTCATCAATAAATTGTTGTTCTAATAATTCCTTTGTTAAATCTTCTTTATTAAGTCTAAGTTTGCCTGTAATGAATTTATTTTTCTTAATTTCAAATTCTATTTTAGGATTATATTCATAATTTTCTTTAATTTTTCTTCCAATTTCTACTTGGTAAATACTGCTATCATCTGGAATATCAATATACCAAGAGTTAGCAAAATCATCTATTTCTATTTCAAAAGAATGATTTTTAGTAATATCCCTAACTATTAATACAGGATAAGTTTTTTCCCAAAAATATTCTCCGAAATTTTCTGTTATTTCTCTTTTCATACTGTCATCAAAATCCCAGTAAACAAATAGTTTCTTAGGTGTTTGAGCAAGAATTTTAACAGTATCTTTATTATATCTATAAGGAAGATCATAATATTCTGGCAAATATTTAATTTTCTTTTCAGGTGAAAACAGATTTTTAAAACGAATTTTTAGGTCTTGGAAAAATATTTTAGTTTTTTCTCTAACTGTAATTTCTTTCTTTATACCTACTTCAATAATAGCTGCTTCCTTTTTAGGTGCAAGCTCTTTTTTCTCTATTTCTTTTAAACCTGTATTTTGTGGAATTTTAGTAAGATTTGTTGGTTTTTCATCCTTTTCTTTTTCTTTTATGTTCTTATCTGCCATAAAGTCCTCCTTTGTACATAATGCATATATTAATACTATATTATCTAGAATGGAATTTCAAGAAAAACAAGGCTTAAAACTGTAATATTTCATTCCAGTTTTCATATTGTAACAATAAGGAGTATAGACTTGTTCTTTGTTGAAAAATTAGTGTAAAAATGATATATTTTATACATATGGAGGAAGTATGAAAAAAATTATTAAAGGATTTTTAAAAACAATAATAGGTCTTGTTTTTATAGTAATATTTATTGGACTTATAACATTTACTATAGACAATTCTAGAATCAGTACAGGAAAAGATCCTATAGCTTCTATTAAGATGTTTCACCATAAAGATGGAGGAACAAAAGAATATTATGGTATTGGATATAAGATAATTGCATATAATAAATTAAATGGATATAAAAAATCACATATTGGAACATATAGATTAAAATATGATGAAACATTAGGTGAAGAAAGTGAATTAGCAGATCTTTGTAAAAAAGCTGTTGAAAAAATGAATGAAAACAAATTAAAAGACACTGTTGAATTCACAGCAAAAGAAATAAAAAATAAAGATAAATTCTTGATATTTATAGATAAGATTACAGGAAAAGATTTAGATAAACATGAATTAAATTTCATAACTAAAACTAAAAAAGGCAATGAAGTGAAACATACACTAATTTATGAAAATAATAAGATGTTTTATACTGTAGATAGAAGATTAGATGAAGAAGCTGAAGACATTGAAAAAGAAGCAATGTTAACATTTGAATTAGAGCCTCTTATTAAAGAACAGGCAAGTGAAGACAAAAAAAGAGTTGCTTTTTATGTAATTAACAAACAAAATGCAGAAGAAATATTTTTAGTTGAAGTTCCAAAAACACATTTGGAAGAAAGTAATAAATAGATATGGAAAACCTGAGTTTAGAAAAATATACTAAACAAACACTAGAATCAAAAGGGATTATTTTAAAGAAAAGTTTAGGACAGAATTTCTTAATAAATCAAAATGTTATTGATAGAATTGTAGAAGTAGCAAATGTAGATGAAAATGACATTGTATTAGAAATAGGACCAGGAATTGGTGCACTAACAAAATCATTACTAAAAAATGCTAAACATGTTATTGCAATAGAAATTGACAAGAGATTTATAAGTATATTAGAGGATAACTTTTCTGATTATGATAATTTTACTTTAATAAATGAAGATGTTTTAAAACTTGATTTAGATCAAGTAATTAATGATGTTATTAAAAGTTTAGGAAATAATGAAAAATATAATATTAAAGTAGTTGCAAATCTACCTTATTATATATCTTCACAGGTTTTAATAAAATTGATTGAAGTAAATATTATAGAAGAGATCTATATAATGCTTCAAAAAGAATTAGGAGAAAGATTTTCATCTAAAACAGGAACTAGAGAATCTAGTAGTATTACATATTATATTTCATATTTTACTGATATAGAAAAAGAGATAAATATATCTAAAAATAATTTCAAACCAATTCCAAAGATTGATTCACAAGTTTTATCATTTAAAAAAAGACCATACCATAAAAAAGTTGTAGATGAAAAATTATTATTTACATTAATTCAAAGTGGTTTTAAACAAAGAAGAAAAACTTTATTAAATAATATAAAAAGCTTTGAAAATGAATATAATAGAAGTAAAAAAGAAGATGCTAATACTAATTTAAGTAAAATAAATTCTAATAATATTGAAAAAGCTTTAAGGAGTTTAGATTTGAAATTAAATATAAGAGCAGAAGAAATAGACTTAGATCAATATATTAAAATAATAAATTTACTTTAATTGATTTTATATAATAATATATATAAAATTAAAATGATAAAGAACAAAAGATAGAGGTGTTTATGAATAAAAAAGGAATAACAATGATAAGTTTAATATTTTATGTATTATCATTTTTCGTTGTTGTAAGCATTGTTGGAACTGTAAATATATATATTGCAAAAAATATGGAAATATTAAATAGTGATACAGATACAAGTTATTCAAAACATCAAATGGATAAATATTTAAGAAAACATTTTCAAAGAGATGATAATTATAAGATTGTAAAAGATGATGATTCTGATTCAGACTATATAGAATTCAAGGAAAAGGGTGTTCCGAATACTGTGTATAGCATAAAATATTATCCGCAAAATGATGCTACAACTAAAGGTTATGCATTTTTAGAACAAAAAGAAAATAATAATATGGTTAAAAAAATCTTAATAACTGATAATATACATGGTTTAAATATATTTGAATCAGAAACAGCTTTAGCAAAAACAATAGAAGTTGAAATACTAACAAGAAAGGATGATGAAACTGTAAGTTCAGTTTTAGTTTATGGTGTTGAAAGATGAAGGTAATACATAATGAGGCTAAATATGAAGAAATAGCTAAAAAAGTTTTAATGCCAGGAGATCCGTTAAGAGCAAAATATATTGCTGATAATTTCTTAGAAGATGTTGTTCAAGTTAATACTGTTAGAAATATGTTTGCATACACTGGTAAACATAAAGGAGAAGAAATT
>CAZMFV010000005.1:18898-30401 GCA_964565695.1 uncultured Lachnospiraceae bacterium | reverse complement strand
AAAAAACAATTAGAAAAATTTGAGTCAGAATTAAATAAATTAAAAGACAAATTATCTAAAAGAAAATTTAGAAAATTAGAAAAAAACATAAATGAAATGAGAATAATGCTTTGGTGGAGAGAAGAATTTAGAGATGTTTCTACTAAATATTATTTTCTAATAAGATTGTATACATTAAAATTAGGAGAGTATTATAAAAAAAGAGAAGTCATTAATGATATTAATGATATATGGTTTTTAAAGATAGATGATATTAAAAAATATATTAATAAAGAAATTAATAATAATGAATTAAATAATATTATTAATAGGAATAAAAAATATTATAGATCTTTTAGAAATTATGAAAATCAAAATGAGATTGGTGCAATATATTTAAAAAAAACAGAAACTCATAATAAAAATAAAAAAATAATGAATAAAATAAAATTCGTGTTATAATAGTAATAGAATGAAATGCTATTTTAAAGGAGTTTGAAATGGTTAATCCAAAATTAAAAAAATATGTAGAAGAAGTAATTTATCCAGAATATAAAAAGAATGACAGTGGACATGATATAAATCATATAAATTATGTTACTAGAAGAAGCTTTAAGTTTGCTGAAATGGTAGAAGATGAAGAGATAAATAGCGACATGGTTTATGTTATTGCAGCATATCATGACATAGGTCATCATATTAATTCTGAAAAACATGAAAAAGTATCTGCTAAAATTTTTTATGATGATAAATTTATGAAAAATCATTTTAAAGATGAAAAGATAAGAATTATAATAAAAGAAGCAATTGAAGATCATAGAGCAAGTTCTAAAACTGAACCTAGAAGTATTTATGGTAAGATAGTTTCTTCAGCTGACAGAATGACATCTTTAGAAGAAATATTTAAGAGAACTCTTTCATATAGAATAAAAATTGCACATAAATCTAATATTTATGAAATTATGGATGAATCTAAAGAACATGTTAGAAATAAATTTGGTAAAGAAGGTTATGCAGCAGAAAATATGTATTTTCCAGATTCAGAGTTTGAAGAATTAGCAGTAGTAGTAGAAAGTATAACTGCTGATCCTACAAAATTTAAAAATAGATATATTGAAGTTAATAATATTGGAGATAATGAAGATTATATACAATATATTTTTAGTGAAGTTAAAAAGAATCCTGAACTATCCTTAGATCAGAAATTCTTTTATACATATAATAAGTTAATTACTAATAAAACTTTTGAAGAAGTAAAAGATTTAATAAAAACTAAAAACAATATTAATGAAATGGAATACTATTTAAAGGATGTAGATCCTAAACTTATCAAATATTTTGAAGAAAATATTTTTCCACAATATGAAAAAAATGATAAGGGACATGGAATGGTTCATATTAATGAAGTTATGAGAAGAGCTATGGCATTAAATGAAACTAAGAAATTAGATTTAGATCCAAATCTTATATATGCAGCAGTTGGCTACCATGACCTTAAGAAATATGTTAATGCTGATATACATGAAGAATTGTCAGCAAGAGCATTTAATAAAGATTCATTTCTTAAAAAATATTTTACTAGAGAAGAAGATAGAATAATTATAAAAGAAGCAATTGAAGACCACAGATCTTCAAAAGATGATAATCCAAGAAGTGATTATGGTAAATTATTATCATCAGCAGATAGAAATACTAGTATTGAAATGGTATTTATCCGTAGCTTCTTAAGAGGCCAAGAAGAAACTCCTGATATTACAATGAAACAATATTTAGAATTTACTTTTAATAGGCTTGCTGAAAGATATAGTATAGAAGATCCAGAAAATATGTTTTTGGAAGATGAAATTTACTCTGTTTTTCTTGAAGATATGAGAAAATTATTAGAAAATGAAGAAAAATTCAATGAAATGTATTGTAAAATTAATAATGCAGATTCTAGAAATCAAAAATTAAAAGATATAAAACCATTTGAAAAACAAAAAACTTCTGAAAAAGAAAAAACAATTGATAAGTCTAATGAAAATAATAAAACAAAAGAAAAAGGCAAGTTATTTGGATTTGGGAGAGAAAACAAATAAAAATATTAGACCATGACATTTTATTATGTTATGCTAAATATATATTTAATAAGGAGAATAGTATTTAATGCTATTAATAAAACAAAGGAGAAGAAATGAAGAAAAATAGAACGATTTTATTTATATCTTCTTTTTTTATTTTTGTTCTTGTTATAAATAATCTTATTTATAATACGAGTAAAGAATATTTAAGAAGAATATTTTTAATGGAAGGAAATGAAAAAGGCTTTATATTAATATCTGTCAAGAATACAATAATATATTTTGTTGCATTTGCAGTAATCTATCTATTTATAAGATTTATACTAAGTAAAATCACTAAAAAAAATTGTATAATTAAAAACAATCTTCCTTTAATTCAATTAGTTTTAAGTATAATTCTTTTAATATCATCTTTGGTGATAATTGGAGTAAACTATAAAAACTATAAATTAACAGAAAAGGAATTTGAAGAAATAGAGACATTATATTTTATTAAACACAAGAAATATGATGGAACAGCTAAAAACAAAAAAACAAATTATCTATATAAAGAAGGATATTATTCTTTCCCTACACCTGAAAAAGCTGTCAAATTTGAAATTGATACACTAGGAAAAGAAATTCCTGAAACTAAAGATGATGGAAGTCTTAATGTAATAATAAATGTAATAGTTGATGACTATGAATTAAAAACATATGGAACTATTAAAGTTCAAGGAACATCAACAGCTAAATGGCCAAAGAAAAATTGGACAATAAAACTATATAATGACATGGCTAGAACAAAAGAGATTTCTTTAAAAATAGGAGAATCAGTATTCTCAGATAAATGGGTAGCAAAGGCTGATTATGTTGATGTTACACAAGTTAGAAATCATTTATCATATTCTATATATGGTGAAATGGCTAGAAATAGAACAAGTGATAAATTAGAAGTTGAAAATTCTTCTATTAGCAATATTGGTGCACAGGGATATCCTAAAACATATGCTAGTGTTATTGATATAAATGATGAGCATTACGGGATTTACACATTTTTAATAGGGCATGATCCAGCAAATTTCAATATAGACAAAACTAATAGAGAACATCTATATTTTGAATTTGATGCTAGAAATGAAGGACATGGATTTGATGAAACATATACATGGGAAAAGTTTAACAGTAAATATATTGGAAAATGGATACATGGATATTATCCTATGACTGGATTTTTTACTAGAAAACAAAAAGATGCAATTGATAGATTGGGTGAATTTGTAAATGGTGACTTAGAAAACTTTAAAGAAAATTTTGATCAATATTTAGATAAAGAAAACATATTTGATATGATGATATTACAAGAAGTTGTATATGACTGGGATGCTAAAGCTCTTGATTTAGAAATAGTAACATATGATTTAGAGAAATGGTATATACTACCATGGGATAAAGATCAAACATTTGGATTATTCCGTGATGAATTTGAAATTAAAGAAGATACAAAAACTAATATAGTATTTGACTATAAAAAAGAAGATCCTGAAGAGAAACCTTGGTTTAAAACATATACAGCATTTACAGATGAATTTGAAGCTAGATATGCAAAACTAAGAGATGAGATTCTTACAGAAAAAAATATAGAGAAAATAATTTTAGAATTCTATGATCATATTGATGATGAATTATGGGTAAAAGAATTTGAAAAATGGGAAGAACACGAAAGACCAACTGAAAAAGATAAATATAAAGAAGTGATTTCATGGTTTAATGACAGAATCAAAGTACTTGATGAAATATATAATTATAAATAAAAGTAGAAGAATAATTAAAATAATGTATAATATATGGTATAAAAATAAAATAACAAAATAAAAAACAAATAAGGAGAAAAAATGGAAGATAAAAAAGGAAAGAAAATAGTTATAGCAATAGGTGGCAATGCACTTGGAAACACACCAACAGAACAATTAGAATTATTAAAAAATACTGCTAAAAGTATAGTTGATCTAGTTGAAACTGGAAATGAAGTTATAATAGTACATGGTAATGGACCACAAGTTGGTATGATTAACAATTCTTTTGAAAGTTCAAAAGAAAATATTAATACACCAGAAATGCCATTTGCAGAATGTGGTGCAATGAGTCAAGGATATATTGGATATCATTTACAACAATCAATCCAAAATGAATTAAAATCAAGAGGTATTAGCAAACCTTGTGCAACTGTTGTTACACAAGTAGTTGTTGATAAAGAAGATCCAGCATTTGATAATCCAACTAAACCTATTGGTAACTTCCTTACAAAAGAAGAAGCTGAAGAAAAAGAAAAAGAAACTGGAGATAAATATGTTGAAGATGCTGGAAGAGGTTATAGGAAAGTAGTTCCATCACCAGCACCAAAAGAAATAGTTGAAGCAGAAGTTGTTGAAGAATTAAGTAAAAGCGCAATTGTTGTTACTGGTGGAGGCGGAGGAATACCTGTTATTGAAACTGATAAAGGTTATGAAGGTATTGATTCTGTTATAGATAAAGATAAGACAAGTTCAAGATTAGCGATTGATATAAATGCAGACATGCTTTTAATTTTAACAGCAGTTCCACAAGTATATTTAGATTTTGGAACAGAAAATCAAAGACCTTTAGAAGATGTTACATTAGAAGAGTTAGAAGAATATATGAAAAATGATGAATTTGATGAAGGTAGTATGTTACCTAAAATGCAAGCACTTTATGAATATGTTCAAAAAACTGGTGGTATTGGAACAATGGGATTATTAGAAGATGCTGGTAAAATCTTAGAAGGTGAAACTGGAACTAGAATAATTAAAGCAAGAGAAGTTGAAAAAAACGATAGACCTAAAAGAAATCCAGATTGGGATATGGAAAGATAGTTGTTAAGTAAAATGAAAACTTATAGTATAATAAGAAAATAAACAAATAAAGTAAAAAAAGAGTTAGATTACTAACTCTTTTTGTTTTGTATATTATTTAAATTGACTAGATTAATTAATATTGTTATACTATTAATAGTGTTAGTTAATATTGGGAGGATAAATGAACGAATATAAAGAACTGGCAGATGAGTTTTTTGATAAATTATATTTATTTAAAAATATTAATCATCAAAAAGAAATTGATGTAAGTTTAAAGGGTGAGGTTTTCACATTATTATATCTATACAAAGAAGGTGACTGTAAATTGCCTAGTGATATTAGTTGTGAAATGAATATTAGTACAGCAAGAGTGACTGCCATACTAAATACTCTAGAAGAAAAGAAAATGATTGAAAGAAAAATAGATGATATTGATAGAAGAAAGATACAAGTCAAATTAACAAATAAGGGTCTTAAAGAAGCTAAAAAACATAATGATAAAGTTATTAATAATCTTATCGATATGTTTGAATTGTTAGGGAAAGAAGATTCAGAAGAATTTGTTAGAATTATTACTAAAATTGTAGACTTAAATATTAAGAAAGAAAACAAAGGAGAACAGACAATATGTTAGAATTAAATAATATAATTAAAAACTATGGTGAAGGTGACAATATTGTAAGAGCATTAAGAGGTATTGGCTTAAAATTCAGAAAAAGTGAATTTGTTGCAATACTAGGTCCTTCTGGATGTGGTAAAACTACATTACTTAATATTATTGGTGGATTAGATCAATATACTAGTGGTGATTTAATTATAAATAATAGGACTACTAAAGATTTTAAAGATAGAGATTGGGATACATATAGAAATCATTCTATTGGTTTTGTGTTTCAAAATTATCATTTAATACCACATCAATCTGTATTGAGAAATGTTGAAATAGCATTAACAATTTCTGGTGTTTCAAAACATGAAAGAAAATTAAGAGCAATTTCTGCATTAGAACAAGTAGGTCTTGGTGATCAAATAAATAAAAAACCTAATCAATTATCAGGTGGTCAAATGCAAAGAGTTGCAATAGCAAGAGCATTGGTGAATAATCCAGATATTATATTAGCAGATGAACCTACAGGTGCACTTGATACAGAAACAGGTATCCAAGTAATGGAGATATTAAAAGAAGTATCTGAAGATCGTCTTGTTATTATGGTTACACATAATCCTATGCTTGCAGATAAATATTCTTCAAGAACTATAAGGATGTTAGATGGTGAGATTATTTCTGATTCAAGACCACTTCCAAAAACAGAAAGTTCTAAAAATATTAATTTAGAGAATGAAGATAATAAAGAAGAATTTAATGAAAATATAAAGAATAAAAAAGATAGGAATAAAGGCAAGAAAACTAAAGAAGAAAAGAAACAAGAAAAAGCTGAAAGAAAAAGAAATAAATTAAAAGAAAAACGAAGAAAAAATATAGAAAAGAATAATAAAAAAACTATTAAAAAAGAAATAAAAGAAAAACCTTCAATGTCTTTTGCTACTGCATTTATGCTTTCATTAAAAAATCTATTTTCTAAAAAAGGTAGAACAATATTAACAGCATTTGCAGGTAGTATTGGAATTATGGGTATTGCTTTAATACTTGCAGTATCACAAGGTACTACAAAATATATTCAACATGTTCAAGAAGATGCTCTATCTTCATATCCTTTAAGAATAGAAAAGGAATCTGTTGATCTAACATCGCTTATGGAAGCATTTATGAATGTTGGTAATACAGATATAGAGCATAAAAGAGATGCTGTATATAAGAAGACTGCAATTTATGATATGGTTACAGCATTTAATAGCTTAGAAAGTAATGAAAATGATTTAAAATCTTTTAAGAAATATTTAGAAAAAGAATATAGGGATAAAGATGAAGACTTAGATAAAGCCTTAACTGGATTGCAATATTCATATGATTTAAATCTATATACATATACTAAAAATTCTGAAGGTGAAATCATTAAATCAGATACTCAGGAATTATTGCAAAACTTAATGGTAGAACATATGGGTGCAGATGCAAGTGCAATGCAAAATTTAAGATCTAATTCATCACTTTCAGGATTAGAAGATTCGATGATATCTAATATCCCATCAGGTGGATTAGTTAATATGAATCTATGGCAGGAAATACTACCAGGAAAAAATGGTGAACCAGTTAATGAAGTGGTTAAAAAACAATATGATGTAATATATGGAGATTGGCCTGAAGAATATGATGAAATAGTTTTAGTATTAGATTCAAATAACGAATTAGATGATTTAACACTTTATGCATTAGGCTTAGAATCAAAAGAAAACATAGATGCCATTATGAAAGCAGCTGTTGATAAGATTGATGTAGAAAAAACTGATTCAAAGTGGACATATAAAGAAATTATAGATGGTGAGTATAGAGTTATATTAAATTCAGAAATTTATACATTTGATGATAAAACTAATTTCTATGCTGATCTTACTAAGACAGAATCAGGTTTAAAATATCTATATGATAATGCACTAAAATTAAAGGTTACAGGAATTATAAGACCTAATGAAGATGCACAATCTACAATATTATCTGGTGCAATTGGATATACAGAAGGATTAACAAAATATGTAGTAGACAAATCGAAAGATTCTAAAATAATTGAAGCACAGGAAAAAAATAAAAAAATAGATATTTTAAATGGTCTTCCTTTTAAAGAAAACACTACAGATTTAAATGCTAAAGAAAAGAAAAAAGACTTTAATGAATATGTTAGAACTTTAAGTGATAGCGGAAAAGCAGAAGTATATATTGAAATAATGAGTATGCCTTCAGACAAAGAAATAAAAGATACAGTTGATAATGCAATGAAAGGATATAAAAGAAAAGACATTGAAGAAACTATGATAAAAGGATTAGTTGAAGCAATGAATATTGATAAAAGTGAAGTTAAAGACTATATTACTAAAATGTCAGATAAAGAATTAAATGAACTTTTTGCTAAATCTATTGAAGAACAATTTAAAGTTCAATATGCAGAATCAGTTAAATCTAATTTAATATATATGGATGATCAAACATTATCATATATGCTTGATGAAGAATTAAAAGAAACTAAGGATACTGATTTTGTTAAATACTATGATGAGATAATAGAATTTTCTGAAAGTACTTATGAAAAAAATCTAGCTAAAATAGGATATGTAGATTTAGAATCACCAAGTGTTATGAATATATTTGTTTCTTCATTTAGAAATAAAGATGTAATAGAAGATGCTATTAAAAAATATAATGAAGATAAGCCTGATTTAGAACAAATAAAGTATACAGATTATTTAGGTATTATGATGTCTTCAATTACTGCAATAATAAATGCAATAACATATGTTTTATTAGCATTTGTTGGAATATCATTAGTTGTATCTTCAATAATGATTGGTGTTATAACACTTATATCTGTTCAAGAAAGAACAAAGGAAATTGGAATATTAAGAGCAATTGGTGCATCAAAAAGAAATGTATCAAATATGTTTAATGCAGAAACAATGATAATTGGATTTGTGTCTGGTGCTTTAGGTGTGGGAGTTACATACTTACTTTCAATACCAATAAATATAATATTGCATGCATTAACAGGTATAAATAATTTGAAAGCATTCTTACCAATGCCAGCAGCTATAGTTCTTATATTAATAAGTATTATCCTTTCATTATTTGCAGGACTTATTCCATCTAGAAGTGCAGCTAAAAAAGATCCTGTTGTGGCTTTAAGAACAGAATAATATTTATAATAAATATTAAAAATGATAAAATAATAAAAAAACAAAGAAAAATCTATGTAATGTTGTTTATGATTAAACATACATCTATATA
The DNA here is from genome assembly GCA_964565695.1 of uncultured Lachnospiraceae bacterium. Classification (GTDB taxonomy): domain Bacteria; phylum Bacillota; class Clostridia; order TANB77; family CAG-508; genus CAZCCM01. Next base: position 21,612 of record CAZMFV010000005.1, on the reverse strand, counting down.
GATTTTTTAATTTGTTTTGTATAATATATATATAGTAGAGAAAACATATAAAGGAAATGGAATGAAAAAAAGAGGGATAACATTAATAGCATTAGTTGTAACAATAGTAATTTTATTAATCTTAGCAGGAGTTAGTATTGCAATAATAATTGGTCCAGATGGAATGCTTGATAAAGCGAGAGAAACAAAAATAGATTCACGTTACAGTTCTGTTATGGATAAAGTATATGTTAGAGATGGGGAAATAGAAGTTTTTAATGCAGTTTGTGAATGATAAGAAAATTAGACAATATGAAAGGAACAAAAGAATAAAATTGTTGTTTGACAATGAAAATTAAAAATGTTAATATTAAGTATAGAAAGAGGTGGAAGATTTCGTGGCATCCACACACCCAATGGGTCAAAAGAGATGAGGGAGAAAGTCACGCCCTCCTTTCTATTATAGAATTTGAAAAGGCAGACATTATTCTGTCTTTTTTATATAGCAGAATAGATTAATGGTAGATTGCTAGGCTCATAACCTAGAGGTAAAGGTTCGAATCCTTTTTCTGCAACCAAGACAATAAGAACATTTAAAGATGTTCTTTTTTTATGTCTATAAATAAAGTTGCTTGTGAACTATAAACAAGGGGCAGATGACCTTATCTGCAATAAAAAGGAGTGAAAATGAAAGTTACTGATGGTGTAAATACTGAAGAAACTGAAGATGTAGATGAAACTACTAAAAACAATGAAGACGAAGTTAAAGAAACTAAAGAATCTGTAAAAAATGAAGAAAAAAAATATACAGATGAAGAAGTTAATGCTTTAGGTCAAGATAAAATAGATAAAAACAAGATATACATAGGAAAACAAAATGATACTGACTATAAGTATGTTATCACAGTAAGAGAATTAGACTTAGGAGATATGATACTTAGAATAAGAACAACAACATCTAATGAAGAAGTGACTCTTCCTATAAATAAAACTGGAGGTTTAACAATTGACTGGGGAGAAACAACTGGTAGTGAATATGCAGATCCTAATAAATATAGTTTTCCAACTTTTACTTATCCTACAGCAGGTAATTACAAAGTTAAAATTAAAGGAGAAGTAGAAAAAGATACTGTTTTTGGTAGTTATGGATTATATGTAAATAAAAACCTAGTTGGTATAGAAAAATGGGGAGAAAACGGGTTTTATGTAATAACCACATTGGGACAAAATATTGGAGGAATTATACCAACACCAACTACAAGAAGCTTTAGAAATGTTACAAGTTTTGAACGTACCTTTTATGGATGTACTGACCTAATAGGTAATATTCCTAAAACTTTATTTAAATACTCTCCAAATGCAACAACTTTTTATTATACATTTTATGGATGTACAGGATTAAGTGGTAATATCCCAGGAGATCTTGTTGATAATTGCCCAAATGCACAAGTTTTTACTTCAATGTTTGCCAATTGTAGTGGATTAACTGGAGATGCTCCAAAATTATGGAATATCTCTATTGCTACAAATTTTTCTAATTGTTTTACAGGCTGTACTAACTTAACTAATCGTAATCAAATTCCTCAATCTTGGGGTGGAGATAAGCCGTAAGATAAGGTGTAAAACTTTACCTTTAATAATTTATCTGTTATAATATAAATGATTTAGTTATTCGTGGCAAAAAATCCCTTATAATTTAAATTAATTTTATAAAGGAGGCCCCGATTAATGGAAGAAAACACAACAGAATTTGAAGATGAAACACTTAAATGTCGTGACTGTGAAGAAGACTTTGTATTCACTGCTGGTGAACAAGAATTTTACAAAAAAATGAAATTTGATAATAAACCAGTTAGATGTAAAGATTGCAGAGATAAAAGAAAACAAAATAGAAGATAATCAATTCAAATATTAAAAAGAAACAGTAGTATGAAAATACTACTGTTTTTGTTTGGTTTATTTAATTATTACTTTAAATTAAATTTAAAATTATTTCTAATAATATCTTATTTATTTAACTCTCTCCATTGATTTATATTTATAGCATGAACAATTAAATCTCCACGACCACCAGTAACTTTATTTTTTGCAAACTCAGGAAGAACAGCAACTCTAGGTAGATTGTTTTTTTCCATTACTCTACCTGAACCTATATTTACATCTATATATTTTAAATTGATTAAGTAAAATCCTGCTTCTTCAAAAAGGAATTTTAAAACAGCTTGTAAAGCTTCAGTCATGATTCCTTTACCCCATGCCTGTCTTCCTATAACATAACCAATTTCACAAGTTTCATCATTTAAAGATTTATTAACAATATCAATTGTACCCATTAATTGTCCGTTTTCCTTAAGTTCAATGCCCCATCTATATGTATTTAAATCTTTGTATTCTTCAACCCACATATCTAATAATTCCTTAGATACATCAATATTTTCGTGGTAATCCCATGCTAAATATTTAGAAACTTCAGGATCTTTAGCCCAATTATTATACATTGCACTAGCATCAGATCTTGTTAGCTTTCTTAAAATTAATCTTTCTGTTTCTAGTTCGATAGTTCCTATTTTGTTCATAATACACCTCCAAAATATATGGCTATACTATGATGCAGCAAATAATTATGATAATGGATACTATCAATTTTTACATGACCTTCCTATGAAAGATGGTGTAAAAAGATATTATGTTTATGAGTGGATAAGGTTAGACACTAATGAACCTTTTTATGTAGG
>CAZMFV010000005.1:17740-18888 GCA_964565695.1 uncultured Lachnospiraceae bacterium | reverse complement strand
CTATATTACCACAGAATTAAAAATAATATAAGGGTTTTAATAAATATATTGTTATATTCCTACATTCTTTAAAGTGTGATATAATATAATTGATTTTAAAAACATAAATTTAAGATGAAAATTAAAACTTAGGAGATATATTAATAGATGAAAAGGATATTTATAGTAAATCCAAAATCAGGATATGGCAGAGGACTTGAGATGAGTAAGGCCATCGAAAAAATTTGTGATGAAAAAGAATTTGATTATGAAATTCTTTATACTAGAAGACCAAAAGACGCTACAGATTTTGCTAAATCATATAAAAGAGGTAAAAATATTATCTATTCTGTTGGTGGTGATGGAACAATAAAAGAAGTTGTAACAGGATTAATAGGTTCTAAAAATCTTTTAGGAGTGATACCAGGAGGTTCTGGTAATGACTTTTATAAGACTCTTGAACTACAAGAAGAACTATATTTTGAATCAGATGTTGGTAAAATTAATAATGAATATTTTATGAATGTTACATCATTTGGAATTGATGCGGAAGTTGCTGATAGATCTTTAGTTATGAAAAGGAAAAGAATTCTTAGAACACAAATATATAATGTGGCATTAGCTGAAACATTTTTTAAATATAAGAATAAAGATATTTCTATTGAATTAGATGGTGGAATAAAAATAGATGGACCAAAGGTTTTAGTAGTTATTTCAAATGGAAAGGCATATGGTTCAGGATTTAAAATTGCACCAAATGCAGAATTAAATGATGGATTATTTGACCTATATGTTGTAGGAGATGTTAGAAAACAAAGAATTATTCCATTAATATTAAAATTATTAAAAGCTAAACATGAATCAGACCCAATTATTACTAAATACAATGTTTCTAGTTTAACTGTTAAAAGTCCGGAACAAATAGTTAATCAATCAGATGGTGAATTATTATATGACAAAGAATTTAATATTAAATTATTACCTAAAGCTATAACTATATATAATGACAGAGAATTTGTTCAAGAAATAGTTGATGAATACGAAAATATGAAGAAAAACAAAAAGAAAGAAAAATAAATAAAAAACAAATAATCTAAAGGAAGTGTTGAAATGTATACAATTAGTTTTCATGAAACTGATTTTGTTGATGAATCAGAACTAGCAATTGC
>CAZMFV010000005.1:3572-17640 GCA_964565695.1 uncultured Lachnospiraceae bacterium | reverse complement strand
TACCTGAATCAGAAATAGAAAAAATAGATTACTTTGATGAATTACCTGAAAACACAACATATCCATGGCATACAGATTTCTTTAATACTGTTATAAATGCAATAAAAGATAAAGAATAAAAATAAAAATAAAAAATAAAAAATAATAAATAATAAATAATAAATAATAAAATTAAATAAATAGAAGTTTATTAAAAAAGAAGAGTAAAACTCTTCTTTTATTTTATCACTTTCTTTAAGTATTCTACATATTTATCTAATTCACTTAAGTTATCTATTAGTTTAAATTCAGAATGTTCATCTTTTTGTAAAATAATATTATTAATCCCTTGGTTTTTTAATAATATGCCTTTAAATACTATTCTTTTGAAAATAGTATTTCTTTCTTTATCAAAATTTCTATCTTCATGTATTATCTCTTTTAATTCTATATCTAAATTAACTTCTTCTTTAGTTTCTCTTATTGCAGCATCTCCAATATTTTCATTTTCTTCAACCATGCCACCAGGGATATCCCAATACTCAGGATAAACATTAGGTCTTCCTCTTTTTATAGATGTTCTTTTAACAACTAGATATTTATCATTTATTTTAATTAATACATGTGCTATATATTTAGTTTTAACTTCTTCTTTTTCTTTTTTACTATCTTTCATTTGAAATACTCTTTTCTTTATTTGAATTTATTATATCATATAATGAGATTAAGTTATATGAAATATAGCTTATTAGATATTTTTAAAAAGAAATATTTTAAGAAATGTGATATAATAAATGAAGAAATAATTTAATGATTTTTTGAAAGGAAGACAATGTACCAACTTATATATATAGATAAGAAAAAGAAACGTATGAAGTACTATATTATAATAGCTGTATCAGTAATAGCTATTATTCTTTCTATTGTTTCAAGTACATTGATCATAAAAAATTATAATGATGTACTTCGTGTTAGAGAAGAACAAAGAGAATACTTTCAAAAAATGGCAGAAGCAAAATATCTTGAAAAAGAAAAACAGAAACAAGAAAAAGAAGAAAGAGAATCTTCTGAAGATTCTCAATTACAACTTACAAGTACTGCTCAAAAAGAAAGAGATAATTTTAAATATAATTTAAAAGCACAAGAAGAAATTGATGCTATTTTAGAATCAGACGATAAACAGGTTTATTTAACATTTGATGATGGACCTTCTAAAAACACTAATAAATTATTAGATGAATTAAAAAAAGCAGATGTTAAAGCGACATTCTTTATTTTAGGTACTAATATAAAAGGCAGAGAAAAAGAATTAAAAAGAATATATAATGAAGGGCATACTGTTGCTAATCATAGTTTTTCACATGTATATGATAAAATATATAAGACACCACAAGCTACTTTTAATGAATATACTAAAACTGAAAATGAATTAAAAAGAGTATTAGGAAAAGATTTTAATTCAAATCTTTTTAGATTTCCGGGTGGGTCATTTGGTGGTGAACATGCAAATCAAAAGAAGAAAAGCAAAGAGTTTTTTAGAAAAAAGAATATTGCATTTGTTGATTGGAATTCTTTAACTGATGATTCCGTTGGTGCAGATACTAACAAGGAACAATTAAAAGCTTTTAATAATACTAGAAAGAATAAAAATTCTTTAATAGTATTACAACATGACTCATATACTAGTGAAAAAACAGCAGGAACAGTTAGATTAATTATTGAACAACTTAAAAAAGAAGGTTATGAGTTTAAAAACTTTAATAATATCTTATTAAAAGAAGAAATAGTTGAAGAAGAAATAGTTGAAAATGAAGTAAAGGTTGAAATATAACATAAAGGTTACAATACTTGAAAGGTATAAGATATTTATATATAATAATTGTGTGATAGAAGAATACTTAAACGCTTTCGTTTAAGTTTTATATTTGAAAAGAAGGATGTTTATGAGCGAAGAAATACAAAATGAAATAGACAAAGGAAGAATTATTGAAAGACCTGTTTCACAAGAGATGAAGACAGCATATATGGATTATGCTATGTCAGTTATAGTATCTCGTGCATTACCAGATGCTAAAGACGGAATGAAACCGGTTCATAGAAGAATAATATACAATATGTATGAAAATGGTTTAGCTTCAAATAAACCATATAGAAAAGCAGCATCAACAGTTGGAGATGTTCTGGGAAAATACCATCCACATGGGGACGCATCTGTTTATGATGCTATGGTAAGATTAGCACAAGATTTCTCGATGAGATATCTACAAGTTGATGGACATGGAAATTTTGGATCAATTGACGGTGATCCTCCAGCAGCTTATCGTTATACAGAAGCAAGATTAACTAAATTATCTGAAGAAATGTTAAGAGACATTGATCAAGATACAGTTGATTTTGCACCTAATTTTGATGGAAGATTAGAAGAACCAACAGTTCTTCCTACTAGAGTACCAACATTACTTGTTAATGGTTCAGCTGGTATTGCAGTAGGAATGGCTACAAATATGGCACCACATAATTTAACAGAAGTTATAAATGGAATGGTTGCATATTTAGACAATAGAGATATTGAAATTAAAGAATTAATGAAACATATAAGTGGACCAGATTTTCCTACAGGTGCTACAATTCTAGGAAGAAAAGGAATTGAAGAAGCATATGAAACTGGAAGAGGTAAGATTAAATTAAGAGGTGAAGCAGTAATTGAACAAGTTACAAATACTAGACAAAGAATAATTATAAAATCTTTACCATACCAAGTAAATAAAGCTAGACTTATAGAAAATATTGCAAATCTTGTTAAAGATAAAAGAGTTGAAGGAATCTCAGATATTAGAGATGAATCAGACAAAGATGCAATGGTAAGAGTAGTTATAGAATTAAGAAGAGATGCAAATGCTAAAGTTGTTTTAAACACCTTATATAAACATACACAATTAGAAACTACATTTGGAATTATAAATTTAGCATTAGTAGATAATCAACCAAGAATTTTAACATTAAAAGAATTAATTGAAGTATTTATAGAGCATAGAAAAGATGTTGTTATAAGAAGAACTCAATTTAATTTAGCTAAAGCAGAAGCAAGACTTCATATATTAGAAGGACTTAAAATTGCAATTGATAATATTGATGAAGTTATTCAAATAATTCGTTCATCATATGATGATGCTAAAGAAAGACTTATGGAAAGATTTGGTCTTTCAGATATTCAAGCACAAAAATTCAGGATATGATTTGAGATAGGGAATTAAAGAGATAGGTGATGATGTTGAAGGGGAAAAATCCTAGAAAAGAGTTGCTAAAGAGTTGTTTTGGGCAAATTAATTTTGTTATTTAACATACATAATTTTGCAATTAACATGCAAGCAACATTTATCATTAAATCAATATTTTAAATTTGATGTATACTACATTTTGTTAGTTAAATGATTCAATTTGAATTAGGAATGTTTCTAGCCTGAACTTTTATAATAAACATTTAATCTATTGTAGAGATAAAGAAAAGGGAGAATAAAATGAAGAGTTTTAGAAAGTATATATACGTTTTATTAATTATAGTACTTATAGCCATTTTGCCAGGATGTAATAGAAATCCTATAGCAGTAAACGACAGCAAAAGAGCTCTCATTACATGGGTTGATGATGATGGAAATGCTGGTTTCTATACAAAATTAAAACCGTTTGTACTTGAGTACAATATTCCTTTTACTAGTGCAATTATAACAAATAGAGAACTCGGTGGACGATACATGACTTGTGATCAAATGCAAGAATTGGCTGATTTAGGGTGCGAGTTTGTTTCTCACATGCATACTCATAATAAGGATCACCGTCCTGCAAGTATGTCAGAGAAAGAACTTCACTATGAGTTTTCTAAATCTAAAGAAATAATACAAAGTATGGGTTTTAACGATAAAGCTGTTGTGTATCCTTTTGGATCCAACAATCAGCTTGTGCGAAAAATTGCAAGTGAATATTATGATATGGGTATAGATACTTGGGATAGTGGAGAATCTCCCGGATGCATTGTGAATATTCCATTTGATCCATATAAAATGAAGCGAGTTAGTGTTCAAGGTGAAGATGTAAATACAATTTTTGAAAAAATGGACGAAGCGATAAAAAATAAGTCTTGGATAATACTTGTTTCGCACGTTGATCAAGGTTCTTGGTATTCAGACGAGAGGGTAAGAGATATAATTGAACATGCATTAAACTCGGGTCTGGAATTCGTAACATTAGAAGAGGGCTTTAAGCAAATGCAGAGCTTTCAAGACTGAAAAATATAGATAAAATACTGATGAAGAAATAGTTGAAGAAGAAATAGTTGAAAATGAAGTAAAGGTTGAAATATAACATAAAGGTTACAATACTTGAAAGGTATAAGATATTTATATATAATAATTGTGTGATAGAAGAATACTTAAACGCTTTCGTTTAAGTTTTATATTTGAAAAGAAGGATGTTTATGAGCGAAGAAATACAAAATGAAATAGACAAAGGAAGAATTATTGAAAGACCTGTTTCACAAGAGATGAAGACAGCATATATGGATTATGCTATGTCAGTTATAGTATCTCGTGCATTACCAGATGCTAAAGACGGAATGAAACCGGTTCATAGAAGAATAATATACAATATGTATGAAAATGGTTTAGCTTCAAATAAACCATATAGAAAAGCAGCATCAACAGTTGGAGATGTTCTGGGAAAATACCATCCACATGGGGACGCATCTGTTTATGATGCTATGGTAAGATTAGCACAAGATTTCTCGATGAGATATCTACAAGTTGATGGACATGGAAATTTTGGATCAATTGACGGTGATCCTCCAGCAGCTTATCGTTATACAGAAGCAAGATTAACTAAATTATCTGAAGAAATGTTAAGAGACATTGATCAAGATACAGTTGATTTTGCACCTAATTTTGATGGAAGATTAGAAGAACCAACAGTTCTTCCTACTAGAGTACCAACATTACTTGTTAATGGTTCAGCTGGTATTGCAGTAGGAATGGCTACAAATATGGCACCACATAATTTAACAGAAGTTATAAATGGAATGGTTGCATATTTAGACAATAGAGATATTGAAATTAAAGAATTAATGAAACATATAAGTGGACCAGATTTTCCTACAGGTGCTACAATTCTAGGAAGAAAAGGAATTGAAGAAGCATATGAAACTGGAAGAGGTAAGATTAAATTAAGAGGTGAAGCAGTAATTGAACAAGTTACAAATACTAGACAAAGAATAATTATAAAATCTTTACCATACCAAGTAAATAAAGCTAGACTTATAGAAAATATTGCAAATCTTGTTAAAGATAAAAGAGTTGAAGGAATCTCAGATATTAGAGATGAATCAGACAAAGATGCAATGGTAAGAGTAGTTATAGAATTAAGAAGAGATGCAAATGCTAAAGTTGTTTTAAACACCTTATATAAACATACACAATTAGAAACTACATTTGGAATTATAAATTTAGCATTAGTAGATAATCAACCAAGAATTTTAACATTAAAAGAATTAATTGAAGTATTTATAGAGCATAGAAAAGATGTTGTTATAAGAAGAACTCAATTTAATTTAGCTAAAGCAGAAGCAAGACTTCATATATTAGAAGGACTTAAAATTGCAATTGATAATATTGATGAAGTTATTCAAATAATTCGTTCATCATATGATGATGCTAAAGAAAGACTTATGGAAAGATTTGGTCTTTCAGATATTCAAGCACAAGCAATTCTAGATATGAGATTAAGAACACTTCAAGGTCTACAAAGAGAAAAGATTGAAGAAGAATATGATCAATTAGTAGAATTTATTGCAGATTGTAAAGCAATTCTTGCAAGTGAAGAAAGACAATATTCAATTATTAAAGAAGAATTATTAGAAATTCAAAATAAATTTGGTGATGAAAGAAGAACTAAAATTGTTTTAGATCCAGGCGAAATTGATATTGAAGATTTAATTGAAGAAGAGGAAGTTGTTATTACTCTAACTCACTTTGGATATATTAAGAGAATGCCTATTGATACATATAGAAGCCAAAGAAGAGGTGGAAAAGGTATTGCTGGATTATCAACAAGAGAAGATGATTTTGTAAAAGAAATCTTTACAGCATCAACACATGAAACAATACTTTTCTTTACAAATCTAGGAAAACTATATCAATTAAAAGCATATGAAATTCCAGATGCTGGAAGAACAGCTAGAGGAACAGCAATTGTTAATTTAATTACTTTAGACCCAGGTGAAACTGTAACTGCAGTTATGCCAATTCAAAATTTTGCAGATGATGCATATTTATTAATGGGTACAAAACTAGGAATGGTTAAGAAAACTAAATTAACAGAATATGATACAAATAGAACTAGAGGACTTATTGCTATAAACTTAAAAGAAGAAGATAAATTAATGTCAGTTAGACTTACTGATGGTCAGTCATTTATTAGTTTAATAACTAAAAAAGGTTTATCAATAGCATTTGATGAAAAAGAAGTTAGAACAACAGGAAGAGCATCACAGGGAGTTATAGGTATAAGATTAGATGATGGTGATGAATTAATTGGAATGGAATCTGTTGCAGATCCAGAAGGATTATCATTACTGACTATTACTGAAAATGGTTTTGGTAAAAGAACTGAAATGTCAGAATATAGAGCACAAAAAAGAAGTGGTAGAGGTGTTCTAACATATAGAGTAACAAATAAGACTGGAAATGTAGTTGGAGCTAGAATAACAGATGGAACTGAAGATGTAATGTTAATTACTGATAAGGGAACTGTAATTCGTTTACATGTTAAAGATATTAATATTCTAGGTAGAGCAACACAGGGTGTTACTTTAATAAGAACAAGAGATGCAGCAAAGGTTGTAGCTATTGAGACAATTAAAGATGAAGAAGACGAAGAGTAAATTTATTTTAAAATAATTTAAATATAAACAAATCATAAAGAAGGATTCAGGTAACTGAATCTTTTTTATTTTATAAATTACACAATCTTTATTTATAGGCCTTTTCATGGTATAATATAGTTGTTGTAGTCATTTTACTAATGAAAATAATTATTTAATTAGGAGGAAAAAAGAATGCTAAGAAAAAACAATGGACATTTATACGGAAGGTTAGTACTTTCAGAAGAAGAGGACCATAATACTTATCTGAAACAACGGAAGGAAAATGGAGAAAAAGTTGTAATTGATTTCAGTGAATCTGGAAGGAATATTAAAATCTTTCTAGATAAAAAAAGACAAATTATTGATGAATATTATCGTGATTATGTCATAATTGAATCAGGCAATGTTAATTTTTCTGTAGTTAAAACAAAGGATTTCATTGATAAGGGTAGAATTAAATTAGGTTCTGCACAAGAATTAGGATCTCCTTGGAGATATAAGACTGAAAAAGTTGTATATGTAGCTACATCCATATTATTGGATAATGAGAATGGTGAATGTCATGCTGTAACTGATAAATGCGGAGATGTATTTTATATACATGTAATGGACGAAGATTTCAAAGATGAAGTAGATGTATACTATGGAGAGTCAGAAACTATTCTGATTCCACAAGTAGGCAAAGCGTACAGTTTTAATGAACTTTATCAAGTTGGTAAAGAAGTTAATGACTCTACTAAAAAAGTAACTTTTGAAAATATTCAAAAAGTAGAAAAGGTAGAAGAAAGACTATATAAGTTGACAGATTTTGAAAGCTTTGGAAAAAAATCAATTGCCTTTGTTTTTATAAAAGAGGCAACAGAATCAGAACTTGAACCTAAGCTATATAATAGAAGCGACTTTACTGTTGATGAAATTATCGAAGAATTTGATTTAAGAAATTGTTTCTTAATAAATCGTATTTTGAAAGAATTAGAAGAAGTAGGAGTATTTATCAAGAATGGTGATAAATATCATCAATCAGCTAAAACTCTTGAATTTTTAGAATTCATGAAAAGAGACGAGCAAGACTTCTTGGACCAAGGTTTTAACCCATTAACTGCTAAAAATTTCAGAGAAATTTTTGACAAAGTATTCGAAAGCTTAGATTAAAAGATTTAAGCAAAAAAGAGGATTTATTATAAATCCTCTTTTTATTTTGTTTAATTAATAATTTTAGTTATTAATTATTTTATTTAACTACTTATATTGTATTCTTTATTTTATCTATTATCTTCAATTGCATCTTCAAACATTTTAACTAATTCTTTAACTGAACTATCTAATGTGTAATTTTGAGCAAGTAATGCATATTCTTTTTGCATCATTTCTCTATACTTTTTATTCTCATACCAGAATTCAATTCTTTCTTTTAATTCTTCTACATTACCATTTTCAAAAATAGATTCTTCAACAATTGCAAATTGTGATGTAGCGCTTTTAGGTCCTTCAGCTATAACTGGAACATTACCTGTTGCAATTGCTTCTGTACAAGAAAGTCCTTCTATTTCCATATCTGATGTGTGAATATATAGGTCAACATAGCCTAAAAGATTCATTAAATCTTCTTTATTATAGAAATTAATAATTGGTTTATTTGTTAAATTCCTTCCTAGTCTTTCATATAATTTTCTTTTAGGTCCTTTTCCTGCAAGTATTATCTGTATCTTGCTTTCATATTTAGATCTTCTTACAGCTCTTAATATTAAATCTTGTCTTTTTTCTCTAGAAAGTCTACCAACCATTGATATTACAAATTTATTTTTTAATTCTTTTGGTTTTTCTCTTCTATTGTATCTGTATTCTGGTGCAATACCATTTGAAATAACATAAAGTTTTTGTTTATAATTATTTTTAACTAATTCATCTGCAATAAATTGAGATGGACAGTGTATATGATTAAAATGCCTATAAAAAACATCATTAAATTTTTGATGAATCTTCTTATTTAACTTTTCAACATTACCCATTCTAACAGCAGATGTAATGACTTCTGGCATAACATGGAATGCTGTTGTTGCAGGAACTCCTAATTCCTTAGCAATTTTAACTGCATGTAATGAAAGTATAAATGGTGTATAACAATGAACAACATCTACTTTTTTAATTGCTTCTCTTAGTTTTTCATCATCTGGTTTAGCAAATTTCATACCATGTGAATGTATTAATTGTCTTAATCCAGGAATTAAATTATACTCCTTCATTGTAGTTTTATTTGCTTTTTCTTCACCTACTGCAGCAATATGTACTTCATGTCCTTCTTTTTCTAAACCCTCTGCAAATCTTCTTGCAGAAATTGTAGTGCCATTATTTGCTTCATCATATTGGTCTACAACCAGTAATATTTTCATTTTTACTCCCATTAAATAATTATATTTAATAAATTCTACTAATATATTATCTTAATATCATGTAAATGTAAATTGACTTTAAATACCAATATTAGAAATTATAAAAATCTTATGTTATATTATACATATATTATCTTTTTAAAGTTAAAGATAATAGTATGATAATATTGTTATCAAAAACTATTTAAAGGGGGGATTAAATAATTTATTAATTGTTTGAATATTACTTTTTTAATTGAATAGGAGGATTGCATGTTAAACAGAAAAGGAATGACAAGATTGTTATTTTTAGTAGTACTGCAATTAGTTTTGTTTGCAACAACAAGTCTGGCTTCAGATATAGAGCGTAACAAGGTCATTGTTGAAATGCCGGATGGTTTGCTTATTGAAGTGAAAACTTCAGAAACCAAAGTTAGAGCTATATTGGAAGAAAAGGATATTGATTTGCAAGAAGACGAATTTACAGAACCAAGTGTTAACTTAGATTCATCTAACACAATTAAAATTAAGAAAAAAGGAGAGTTCTATAAACTAACCGATTCAACTCCATTATTGGAGAATGAAATACCGGGATTGGCTTATGGAAAATTGCACACAGGCAAAGTAATTATTGAAAAAGAATTACCTTTTGAAGTAATTGACAAGGCTAAAGGTGCTGATCTCAGCAAGGGTAAAAAACTCGTTGTACAAGAAGGCAAACCTGGTTTAATGCAAACCAAGTATAGATCATTGTACCACAATGGTGAAGAAGTTCTGAGAATTGAATATTCATCTGCGGTTGTAGAAGAACCAAAAGATGAAATAATTGAATTTAAAGAAAATCCTAAACCTAAAATTGTGAAAGAGGAAAAATCTGCAAAGGAAAAACCTGTTGAGAAAAAAACAGTTGAAAATGTTCCTAAAACTTCTAACGAAAGTGGTTTAGCAGCTGAAGCAGCTAAAAGAAAAGGACAAAGTTTGACTGTTAATGCATCTGGATATTGTCCTTGTATGACCTGTAATGGCAGAACAGATGCAAAAACTGCTAGTGGTAAAATTGCGCAAGTATATTATACTCTAGCAGCACCACCAGAATATCCTTTTGGAACAATATTCTATCTTGAATACTTTAAAGATACACCTAGTAAGGGCTGGTATATTGTACAAGACCGTGGTGGAGCTATAAAGGGAAACAAGGTTGATGTGTTCTTTGGAAGTCATGGTGAGGCTTTAAACTTCGGAAGAAGAGATTTAAAGGCAGTTGTTTATCTCCCATAATATTAAAAAACAAAGCATATTTATTTAAAAATGATATCCTTTTAAAAACGAGCCCTAGACAATGTCTGGGGTTTGTTTTGTTAATATAAAACACAATATTAAAAGACAATAAAATTAATATTACAGAATCTTTTATTTATTGACATTGCTATATGAAAAGAATATAATTTGTACATAGGAGAAATTCTAATGAATTATGGTATTAAAAGAATAATATTTATAACAGTAATACTTATTATTCTATTTACATCTGGAGTATTTGCATCAAGAGCAGAATTTAATAATGTAGTTATAAGGTTTTCTAATGGATTAGAAATTGATGTCAGAACTTCAAAAACTGATGTTAAAGAAATCTTAGAAGAAAACAATATTTTAATATTGGAAGATGAATTTGTAGAACCAGAAGAAAAAATAGATTTCACTAAAACAATCAGGATAAAGAAAAAAGATGAACTTCCTGAAGGAAATGATCAACTTCTTTCATTACAACATGAAGAAATTGTTAGTTCATATGGAAATATAAGCGAAAAAATAATTACTGAAAAGAAAGAAATTCCTTTTAAAACAGTTAATAGAACATCAGACGCATATTCTTCAAATAACACAAGTGTTATTATTCAAAAAGGAAGAAATGGATTAAAAGAAATTAAATCTAGAGTTAAATATAATGGAAAGACTGAAATAGAAAGAGTTGAACTATCTTCTAAAGTGATAAGAAAACCAGTTGATAAAATAGTTCAAGTAGTTCCACAAGTTACATCAAGAGGTGGAAGTAGATCAAATCTTGCTGGTACAGCTGCACAAAGAAATAATGCAAGAACAGTTACATTTGAAGCTACTGCATATTGTGCATGTACAATATGTTGTGGACCTAATGCAATTGGAAGAACTGCTAATGGAAGTGTTCCACAAGCATACTACACAGTTGCTGCTGATAATAATCTTTATAGATTTGGAACAGTTTTCTATTTAGATCATTTTAAAAACTCACCAAATAATGGATGGTTTGAAATGCAAGACACTGGTGGAGCAATAAAAGGAAATAGATTAGACATATATTTTGATTCACATTATGAAGCATTACAATTTGGTAGAAGAAATGTAGAAGTTTTAGTTTATGAAAGATAAATAATAAATATAAAAACAAATATATATAAACGAATATAAATAAAAAGATGAGTGATCATCTTTTTTTCTTGCTCTTTTTTAAATTATTCCTCTAATTCCTGTTTTTGATTTTTAATTTCTTTTTTTATCAAAAAAGAGTAAAAAAGCTGTTTTTTCCTTGAAATACATAAGTTATATAACAATTACATTAATATACTGTTATAACTCTATTATATAAATTGTTAATTTATATCCATATATATAGAATATACATACATAATATAGGTAGTCTTTTAAATTTTTACTCCCTATATTACAAATATTAATGTATGGAGGGAGACTTGTGGAGAGGGATTCAAGAAGAGATTCTAAGCCGACATTTGAAAGATCTGCTAAAAAAGAATCAGAATCAAAGTCATTAACAAAACTATTTAATTCTTTCTTTAATAAAACTAAAAAGGTAGAAATTAAAGAAAGTAGAGCCAGTAGAGTAGACAAAACGAGTAGAGCTAGCAGAGCAAGTGGTAGAAGTAGAGTAGAAGAAACAGACAAAGAAGACATCAGCATAATTAAAAAGATTTTTCGCCCAATTGGTCTTGTCCTTAGTATTATTCTAACTTTCATTGTAATAATGAACTTAACTATAATACTTAAATCATATATTAAGCCTGACAAAGTTCCTTCATTTTTAGGAGTTAAATTATTCATAGTTGAAACTAATTCTATGCAACCACATTTTAGTGGTGGAGATATTATTTTCGTTAAGAATGTTGAACCTAAAATCCTAGAGGAAGGTGATGTAATATCATACAGTGATAGTAGATCAATTGTTACACACAGAATTATTGGAATAGAAAAAACAGATGATGGATTATCTTTTACTACAAAAGGTGATGGAAATGATGCTGAAGATTTAGTTCCTATTACTGAAGAAAACATTGAGGGAAGATATTGGTTTAGAGTAAAAGAAATGGGTAGACTTGCAATGTATGTGCAGTCACCACAAGGTAGACTAATTTTTATTGGAATACCAGTAGCTATATTCATTATTTATGACATAGTACAAAGAAAAGATAGACAGAATAAAGCTAGAATAGATGATATGAAAAAAGAGAGAGAAATAAAAAATTTAGAAAAAGAATTAAAAAGGAGAGAAAAATGAAAGAACAAAAGAAATTGACATTACCAAGATTAATAATTGTTTTATTATTAGTTGCATTGGTATCAACAAGTTTACTTGGTAGAACATTAGCAAAGTATATCACATCAGAAACATTAGCAGATGATGTTGTTAGAGTTGCTAAATGGGGTGTTGAAATTACAGCAGAAGGAGGCTTATTCAAAGCAGTATATGATTCAGATACAGCTGGATTTGACGACGAAACTGTAATGTCTGTTGATGACGTATTAGTTGTTGCACCTGGTACAAGTGGACAATCAGCTGGAGTATCTATAAGTGGAGAACCTGAAGTTGCTGCAAGAATTCAAATTAGAGACAATGGTTCAACTCTTGAAGGTTGGGATTACTCAATAGCAGAAAATGCAGAAAGAGTATTATGGACAGTGGAAGTTGCTGGAAATGCAGAGTTAACAAATGGTAGTTTTCAAGACATGCTAGATACACTTACATCAAATCCGATTGAAGTAGGACCAAATACAGACTTATCTCAAGATGCATTTAATATATCTTGGTCATGGCCATTTGAAGGAAATGATGATGCTGACACATACTACGGAAACAAAGACGTAGCACCAAGAATTATACTTAATTTAGACATTGATGTAGTTCAAATTGACTAATAATTAGTTAAATATTTAATTTACAAAGATGACCCTCTTTTAAGATTCGTCTTTAAAGAGGGTCTGTAAATAAAAGGAAAACATGGAAGTGAAAATATGAAAGAAGAAAAACAATATTCTAATAATTGTTTGTTTAACACTCTTATTTTAGGATAAGTGTTTTCTTTTTATTTATACTTAAGCTAAAATACTCTGATTTAAGGTGTTTTGGGATTGTAAAAAAATATTTTAATAGGTTTAAAAACTTTATTATTAAAGGAGAAAATATGGAAAAAGAACAAAAAAAAATTAGTTTACCAAAACTTATAATAGTTTTAGTATTACTAGGACTACTTTTAACAAGCTTACTTGGTAGAACATTAGCAAAATATATTACAACAGGTACAATTGCTAAAGATACTGTTAGAGTTGCTAAATGGGGTGTTACTGTTAATGCTTCTGGAGAATTATTCAAAAAAGAATATATAACAAATGACACTACATACTCTGGTGGAATATCAGTAAAAGCTGATGATTTAGTATTTGCACCAGGAACAAATGGACAAACAGCTGGTGTAACTATTAGTGGTCAACCAGAAGTTGCTTCAAGAATTTCAATTAAAGATAATGGTTCATCTGTTAATGG
>CAZMFV010000005.1:0-3472 GCA_964565695.1 uncultured Lachnospiraceae bacterium | reverse complement strand
AACCAGAAGTTGCTTCAAGAATTTCAATTAAAGATAATGGTTCATCTGTTAATGGGTGGGACCAAGGTGAAGCTGTTTTATGGACATTAGAAGTTGAAGGAGTTCCAATTGTAAATGGTGGAAGTCTTCACGATTTGATTGGTGGAATGACTGCAAATTCAATTGATTTAGCTCCAAATGCTGATCTAAGTGGTGCAGGATTTAATATATCTTGGGAATGGCCATTTGGTGATGGAACAAATGATGTTAGAGACACTTACTATGGTGATAAAACTACAGCACCAACAGTTAATTTTGATTTTGACATTGTAATAGAACAAATTGATTAATACTTAAAAAAGACAAAGAGACTCTCTTTGTTTTAGAGAGAGTCTATAAATAAAAGGAAAATACAAAAGGAAAATGGAAAAAGAAAAAAGACAATATTTTAATATTTGGTCATTTGCTTTGATACTCTTATTTTTTATGATAAGTGTTTTCTTTTTATTTATATTTTTGCCTAAAAGTTTTCTACCAAAAGATACTTTAGGAATATATCTTGCTGATGTAAGTTATGAAGATGGTAATAAAAGTGAAGTTAGCATATTTGAAGAAGATGCATTTGAAAAGAAACTAATCCATCCACTTACAAAAGGAAGCTATTCTTTTGCAATATATAATAATTCAGAAGAAGAGAATATGCCATATGAATTAGAATTTACTGGTGAAAATTTAGATAATATTCCAATAGTATTTAGTTTACAAAGAAATGAGAAATATATCTTTGGTGGGAAAGAAAAAAGTGAAAAAATACCATTAAAAGAATTTGAAACTGAAACAATTGAATTAGATGGAAGAACAACAGATATATATAAGTTAGAATGGACTTGGGAAACTGTAAGTGATGAATCAGACACATTTATTGGTAATATATTAAGAGATCAAAACTATCGTCTAATAATTAAGGCAAGAGGTTTTGAAGATGGTGATATTATTTCATCTGATAGAATTACAAAGGTTGATGATGACATAATCCATTTTAGATATTTAGACATATTTAGATATTTATTCTTAATCATATTAATTATTCTAATCTTCTATGCAATACATAGAGCATTAGCTAATATGGATAAGAATATAGAAAAGAAAAGTATTAAAGTTATTGCTAGAAATGTAATAATAGGACTTTTAGCAATAGTGTTATTAGTGAATATAATAAATGTATTTAATGGAATATTATTAAAACAACAAGTTTCTACTGTATGTGGATATGGTGGTGCAATGGTTTTAACTGGAAGCATGGAACCTTCAATTAAACCTGGTGATTTAATAATAATGAAAAAACAAAAAGATTATAATATTGGAGACATAATAACATATAGAGGTGAAAATAAATCTATTACTCATAGAATTGTTGAAAGAACTATAAATGGATTTATTGTAACTGGTGATGCAAATAATAGAGAAGATGGAGAAATTGCAAAAGATCTAATAATTGGCAAGGTAGTAAAAATAGTACCTGGATTTGATGAAGTTTTAAAAGTAGTAAATCATCCTCTTGTTGTAGGAATACCAATAATTGCATTTGTAATATTATATAAATTAATACCATGTATTAAATTAAGAAAAAAAGATCCAGATAGTGATATATCAGATTGCTTTGATGGAGAAGATAGAGCACCAATTGTTAGATATTTGCTTTATTTAATAATATTAACAACAATTGTTTCATCTGTTTCATATGCTGCATATTTAGAAAGTGTAGAATTTAATGAAGTAGCAAGAGTAGCAAAATTTGATGTAGATATTAAATATAATAATTCTGGCTATACAGATACAAATGATTTTGCATTACTTTCAAATGGTGATTGGAAAGAATTTTCTGTAAATGTTACTAATAATAGTGAAGTAGTTGTAAAAGTAAGAGCATTAAGTACCCCAAATGGATCAATACTTAGTCCAGATAGATATACTGTTTATGGAAATGATAATGAAATAATAATACCAGATTCAAATGGTTGGTTTATAATGGGTATGGGTGATAGTTTTAATCTTGAATCAAATATTCAATTAACTGATTATTTTAATGAATTTGAATTTTATTTTGAATATGAACAAATAGATTAAGGAGATGGAATGAGAGAAATATATAAAAATTTTTATTTTATAATAATTGCAATATTACTTGTTTCATTTCTTTTATTTCCTTTTTCTTTAACGAAATCAGGAGCAAAATATAAAGGAGAAACAGATGATTTCATTGTTCAAGTAGTTGATGAAGGAGCAATAATATTTAATTATACAAACTCTGAACAAGTAGCGGAAGCACCAATATCAGGATATTACTATATCTCTGTATGGGGCGGAAATGGTGGAGCAGGTGGAAGAGGACAAAGTGGTTCTCTATCACAAAGTCCAGGTGGAGTATCAGAAGAAGTATCTGGTGTTTTCTATTTTAATAAGGGAGATAAAATCTATATCTATGTTGGAGGAGCAGGTGGAGATGCTCCAGGTGGTGATGGAACAGGGGCAGGACGTCCAGGTGGAGTCAATGGACTTGGTCATGGAAATGGTGGTTCTGGTGGAAATGGATATAAGAGTGGAATAATGAATGGTTATTCTGGTGCTGGTGGAGGCGGTGGTGCTGGAACTTTCATATTAACACAAAGTGGAAATGTAAATTCAATTCTTCTTGCATCAGGTGGAGGCGGTGGTGCTGGAGGTGGTAGTGGGAATACAACTGGAACAGCAAGCCAAGGTGGTGTAGGAGGAGCAGGTGGAGTTCAACGGACCTGAAGGGACATCAATTGATGGTACTAATGGTGGAAGAGCAGGTAATAGTGGTGGACAAGGTGGATCTACTAATTCTGGAACAACTAATGGTACAAATGGTGAAAATGGTTCTGAAGCAACATTCTTAAGTGGTTCTGGTGGTGGTGCTGGAGGCGGTGGCGGAGGCTACAGCACAGGAGGAGCAGGAGGTTCAGGTGGAGCGTCTGGTGTAGGTCAAGCTGCAAGAGGTGGTGGTGGAGGCCGTGGAGGCCAAAGCTACTATAATGGTATATCAACAAGTCATGGGCATAGTGTTCCAACACACACTAGGATAAGTGATAAGAATGGACAAGTATCTATTTCGATGATTGGGAAATAATGGTCCTATAGTTAAATTGGATATAACAGATCCCTCCTAAGGATCAGTTGCTGGTTCGATTCCAGCTAGGATCACCAAAAGAAATATAACTAAGAATATATAATAAGAATAGAGTAGAATAAAATAATAAGATGATTATTAGGAATAGAAAAAAGAGCTTTAAAAGCTCTTTTTATTATTTTAAATTTTATTTTGTTTATTAATTTTTATTTAACTTAATTTATTAAATTAAATTGTTTTATCAAATTATTTTAAGATTATTTTATTATTTGAATCTCTAAATTTACTATTGTATTTATTTATAATAAAATTACATTTGCTTTTTTGCTGTCTTTTAAAGTT
>CAZMFV010000004.1:24336-31101 GCA_964565695.1 uncultured Lachnospiraceae bacterium | reverse complement strand
TCAATTTCCATTGCATCACTTAATTTTTTACCATTATGGAAAATTTTAATACCATTATATTCATATGAATTATGTGATGCTGAAAGCATAATTGCTAAGTCAAAATTATCATCTTGTGCTAAAAAAGATGTAGCTGGTGTTGGTACAACACCCAATAAATGAGCATCACAACCCATTGATAATACACCAGAGATAATTCCTGATTCTAACATGTCTGATGATATTCTAGTATCTTTACCTATTAAAACCTTAGGTTTTCTTCCTTTGTATTTCTCTTCTTCAATAAGTACTTCTATTGCAGCTCTAGTAACAGTATATGCAGTATTATTAGTCAAATCTACATTTGCAATTCCACGAATTCCGTCTGTTCCAAAAAACTTTTTCATAGATCTTCCCCCTCATCGTTTTTTAATATACCACCCCATAAGAATGGTATTTCATTATAATTATCTAATTTTTCGCATTCATTAAAACATAAAAAATATGGCATTAATTCTATATCTTCTATATTGTTATCTTTAGTAGTCTTCAGCCACCAAATTGGTGCATTTCCTTCTATACTTTTAGAATTTGAAAAACAATATCTTAGGTTTTCAATTCTAGCAATATTTGCGATTAAATTATCAGGTATTTCTTTCAAATAATTACAATTCATAAAAGTTCCCGATAATATTCTTAAATTATTAGATTTTATAAATATATTTTCTGGTATATTTATAATATCTGAATATGCAAATGTATCAACAAAGATTTCTATATCTTCAAATTCATTTATCCATGATAAAGGAATTTCTTTATTAAAATATGGGGTTAAATAACCTATTGCTTTAAAATTTAAATTTTTAAATTGTAGGATATTATATTTTAAAATCTCTCTTTTTTCATTACTCTCATCAATTTTTATACTTGTATAATTATCAGGTATAATCTTCATTTGATCTAGAAACTCTTTAGAAAACATTTTTTTACCAAATTCATCTACTGTACTAAATTTAGAAGATCCAAACATACCTCTTTTACTATCACCAGTTATTATAATATTGTATATTCCTTTTTTCTCATATATATGTTTAGGAATAATAACTGAGTCATATAAGTTGTTTGTGCTATTATCTTTTGTTTTATATGAAATAAATTTTTCTTCTGTCCCATCTCCCCAATCAATATTAATTTCATTAAATGATATTAAAGGAATAGTAGCTATTTGATCTATATCGCTTTTTACTGAAATAATTAAAGACTCAGGATTACTTTTTATTACTTTATTGTTCTTTAATTGCAGTATAACTTTATCAAACTTATTTACTGTTAACTTATCTATAATTAATACAAATAAAATAATAAACAGTATATAAAATAATGCTTTACTTTTATAATTGTTAGTTCTCTTTCTTCTTCTTTTCATAATCCCTATAATTTAATTTATTAGTTCTTTACATCTATATCTTAACAATCTTTTCTCTTGCTATGGTTATTTCTTTAATATAGATATTATAATATATACTATTATTTTTTTACCTAAAATGCAAATAAAAAGAAGAGCATTACTCTTCTTTATTTATATGTTTTTCACAAAGTTTTATTTAGCTTTTTTATGTTTTAATTAAATATTAAATTTTAAATTAAACTAATTCAAAATCAACATTCCCTAGTTTTCTATCAACAGCTGTAATTCTTATTTTAATCTTATCACCAAGCTTATATATTGTTTTATCTCTATTGTTTTTAGCTTGTCTTGTTTTTTCATCAAACTCTACATATCCATCCATATTAACATATCTAACTAGACCTTCTACGGAATTGAATATTTTAACGTATATACCAAAATTAGTAATTGAAGATATTCTTCCTTCAAATTCTTCACCAATTTTGTTTTCTAAAAATTCTGCAGACTTTATATCTGTATATTCTCTTTCAATACTAACAAGCTTACTTTCAACCATTGAGGAACCTTCAGCTATAACCTTTGATTGTTTTAAATATTGATTTTTTTCATGTATTGTTAAAGTATTCTCTAAAAATTTTTTCAACATTCTATGTACAAAAAGATCTGTATATCTTCTAATAGGTGCTGTAAAATGAGAGTAATTTTTAGTTGATATACCAAAATGTCCTAAATCTAAATCGGAATATTTAGCAATCTTCATAGTTCTTAGTAAAACTGATGATATAATTTCTTTCATATAGTCATCTTCGATACTATCTAAAAATTCTGAAAATTCTTTTGGGTCAATATTAATTGAAGATTTATGTCCCTCTTCTCTTTTTAATCTTTTAGGATTTAATTCTTTATTTTTATTTTCTCTATATTCTAATTTTTTCTTATATGCCTTTTTGCCTTCTAAATATTTTCTATTATTCAGAAAGTCCATTCTATATCCTAATGCTTCAATTATAAATTTAGTTTCTAAAACTTTTTCTAATTCTGGTTGTTCATGGACTCTATATATAACTGGAATTGAATTATCTTTCATAAATTTCCCAATCACTTCATTTGTGATTAACATAAATTGTTCGATAATTTCTGTAGAGAATTCTTTCTCTTCAGCTTTTATGTCAACTATTTCACCCTTATCATTTAAAACAAATTCAGGTTCTGGAAGATCAAAACTAATATATCCTTTTTGCTTTCTTTTCTTTTTAAGAATTAATGCTAGTTCTTCCATTAGTATAAAATCTTTTGAATCTTTGTCTTTAATTTTTTCATCAATAATATCTTGAACTAGATTATATGTCATTCTTCTATCAACATTTATATATGATTTAGAAATATCTTTATATATTACATTCCCATCAGCATCAATTTTTAAATATACAGACATTGTAAGTCTATTTTTTCCTTCAACTAAACTACACATATTATTTGATATTTTAAAATCAAGCATTGGTATAACTTTATCTATAAGGTAAAGTGAAAAGGCTCTTAATCTTGCTTCTTGGTCTATTTCACTATCTTCTTTAACATAATGTGATACATCTGCTATATGAACATATAGATGATAAATATTACCTGTCTTTTTAATAGATATTGCATCATCATAGTCTTTAGCTGTTTCACCATCAATTGTATATGTTCTTAATTTAGTATAGTCTGTTCTTCCTTTTAATTCATCATCATAAACTTCTTCAGGAATATATTTTAATTCTCTTTTAACTTTTTCAGGAAACTCTTGATCTATATTGTTTTGAGCTAATATTAATTTTAAATCTAAAAATGGGTCAAATTTATTAGAAATTACTTTTTTAACTCTACCCTCAGTCTTTCTATCACCAATAGGATATTTGATAATTTCAACAATTACAGCATCACCTGATTTAGCATTCATTGAATCTTCTTTTCTTATATAAATATCAGTAGAATATGATTTATCAGTTGGTTTAACAAAACCAAAATTATTACTAGATTCATATATTCCAGTAATATCATTTTGATTTCTTTCTAATATTTTAATAACCTTGCCTTCATACAATTTCTTTTGATCAACAATTCTAACTAAAACAATATCATCATTATTTGCACCTAAAGCCAATTCTTTAGCAATATATATGTCTTCATTAAAATTATTTAATTTAACTTTAAACTTTTTTGATAATACTTTAACTTCTTCTTGATCTATTGGCTCAACAAAGCCAAATCCTTTATTCTTTTTAGCTAGTTTTCCTACAAAACAAAAAGAAAGATCATTAGGCATTCTAGTTGAATCATTTCTTCTGTTTTTAGCTAATAATTCTTTTCTATTGTCTTTGTTTTTGCTTTTATTAAACTTAATATTGTTTCTATTTCTATTGTTTTGATTACTTGATTTAGATTTAGATTTCTTATTATATTTTTTATTATTAGTTTTTTTATTTGTTTTATTGTTTTTCTTTTTCATAATTTTCTTTCTTTTCTTTGGTTTAGGTGGAAAATAAGCCGAGTTCTGTATTACGTAGTCATTTATCTGGGATACATATTTCTACATACCTCTAGCCGCTCAGTGCAAAGACTAGATAGCTCTTAAATCTTTGTCTTACAAGGCGTTGCTTCAAGTGGGGTTTACACATCTAGATATATCACTATATCTAATGGTGAGCTCTTACCTCACCTTTTCACCATTACCTTTAAAAAAGGCTGTTTTTTTCTGTTGCACTTTCCTTAGGTTTCCCTCACTGGACGTTATCCAGCACCATTGCTATTGTGAAGCTCGGACTTTCCTCATATATAACCTTTCGGTTTATATACGCGACTACATATTCCACCTATACTCTATATTATACAATATATGAGCCTATTTTACAATCAAATAAAATAGGCTCATTATAAATCTTTGTTACTTTCTTGTTATTTATTCTTTGTTTTTCATTCTTTATCCTAATAATATTTTTCAAATTTAGTATCTCGAAGCATTAATTCTTTAACAGCTTCCTTAACTTCTTTATTATTATATAAAATATCATAAATTGTATTTGTTATAGGAACATCAACATTTATATTTTTAGCAATATGATAAACCGTTTCAATATTATCTATGCTTTCAATAGTTTGTCCTATCTCTTCTCTTATTTCTTCAATAGAATATCCTTTTGCTAATAAAAGACCTGCTCTTCTATTTCTACTATGATTACTCATAGATGTTACTACAAGGTCACCCAATCCAGATAATCCATAAATTGTTTGTGGATTACCTCCCATTTCTTTTGTAAATCTAGCAAGTTCAACCAATCCTCTTGTAATCATTGCAGCAAATGTATTATCACCTAGTTCTAAACCTGCTACAATTCCAGCTGCAAATGCTAGAATATTCTTAACAGCTCCACCTATTCCAGCTCCAATTACATCATTACTCTTATATATCCTTATTAATTCTTTATCAAAAAGATTTATAACATCATCTAGTTTTTCATCATTCTCAGATGCTAAAAGTAATCCTGTAGGAATTTTAAAAGAAACTTCCTCAGCATGTGATGGACCTGTAAGAACCATTAATTCATTTTCAGGTAATTCTTCTTGTATAACTTGTTCTAAAGTAGTTTTGCTTTTCTTTTCAAAGCCTTTTGAACAAAGTATAATAATTTGATCTTTATTAGTATATTCCTTATATTTCTTTACAATTTCTCTTGTATAAACAGATGGAGTAACATGCAATATGTATTTAGCATCTGAAACAACTTCTTTAAAATCTGTATATGCTTTCAAATTTTCAGGAAATTTAATATCAGGTAAAAAAATTGAACTTTGATTATTATTCAAATTATATACTTCTTCTTCAGAATATGACCATATTTTTACATCATTATTATTTTCTATTAAGTGTTTAGCTAGAGCCAGCCCCCAACTACCACTTCCAATAACTGCTATTTTACTCATTTATTTTCCTTTATTTTTTATTTACATATCAAATAGTGACATTTGCATACTATCAGGAAGATCACTTATTACCTCAAGTTTTGTAAGTAAGTCAATAATTGAATCACCTATTTTCGCTCTATGTTTTAACTCTTCCTTTGTCTTAAATTCTCCCTCTTCTCTTGCACTTACAATAGAATTTGCTGCTACACCACCAAGTCCAGGGATGCTAGCAAATGGAGGTATTATCTTTTTGTCTGCTCCTAATTTAAATCTAGTACTATCAGAATTGTATAAGGAAATCTTATCAAAAGAAAATCCTCTTTCATAAAATTCATTAACTGATTCTAATAGATAGAATAGTCTTTCATCTGTTTTTGATTTTCTAAAATTTTGTCTTGCTTCAATTAATTTTTCTTTTATTTTCAATTTTCCATCTAACATATATGTAGAATCAAAAACTTCTATCATTGATGAAAAATATGCTGTATAAAATGCTTCAGGATGATGTACCTTAAACCATGCAATTCTATATGCTAAAGTTACATATGCTGCGGCATGAGCTTTAGGGAACATATATTTAATAGTCTTACAAGATTTAATATACCATTCTGGTACTTCTTTTTCTCTCATAACTTCTTCATCTTCTTCAGTAAGACCTCTACCTTTTCTAACCTTCTCCATTATAGTAAATGCATGACTTGATTCTATTCCTTTTGATATAAGGTAGATCATAATATCATCTCTAGTACAAATAGCATCTTTTAGTGTTATTGTACCTTCTTTTACTAAATCTTGAGCATTATTTAACCAAACATCAGTACCATGTGATAATCCAGATATTTTTATAAGTTCATCAAATGTTGTTGGTCTTGTTTCTTCTAACATACCTCTTACAAATAATGTACCAAATTCAGGTACACCTAATGTACCAACCTTATTTGATACTTGGTCTTCTGTAACACCTAATATTTTAGTTGAACTAAATAATGACATTGTATCAGGATCATCTAATGGTATTTTAATTGGATCAACACCCGTCATATCTTGAAGAACTTTAACAGTAGTTGGATCTTCATGTCCTAGAAGATCTAGCTTTAATAAATTTGATTCAATTGTATGATAATCAAAATGTGTTGTAACAACTTCTGAGTCAACTTTGTCTGCTGGTTTTTGTATTGGAGTAAATTCTAATACATCATAGCCTTCTGGAACAACAATAATTCCACCAGGATGTTGTCCTGTAGTTCTCTTTATACCAACTAATTTTTTAGATAGTCTTTCAATTTCTGCTCTATTTGGTAATGGTCTTTCAAGATTTTCAAAATATGCAATAACATAGCCAATAGCACTTTTAGCTTGTATACTACCAATTGTACCAGCTTTATATGTTTCACCATTACCAAGGACTATTGAAACAGCACATTATGTAAGAGAAT
>CAZMFV010000004.1:12379-24326 GCA_964565695.1 uncultured Lachnospiraceae bacterium | reverse complement strand
ACAAATTGATGTATTTCATTTTGATATTCTGAAGAGAAATTTAAATCTATATCTGGTTCCTTATCTCCTGTAAATCCTAAGAATGTTTCAAAAGGAATATCTATTCCATCTTTAATAAGTTCTGTACCACATTTTGGACAGTCTTTATCATCAAGGTCAATACCAGTTGGTGCTTTATCACTAAATTCACTATATTTACATTCAGGACATCTATAATGTGTTCTAATGAATTAACTTCAGTGATATTTGCCATATATGCTGCAATAGATGAACCCACAGATCCTCTTGATCCTACAATATATCCATCTTCATTAGATTTTCTAACTAATTGTTCTGCAAGCAAATATAGTGCAGAATACCCATTATCTATAATTGAATCTAATTCTTTATCTAATCTTTTTTTAATATTTTCTGGTATTTCATCACCATACAAGTCCTTTGCCTTTGTATAGCAAAGTTCTCTTAATTTCTCATCACCATTTTCAATTTTAGGTGTTGCCTTCACTTTTGAAATAGGTTTTATCGGGTCACACATGTCTGCAATGGTGTTTGTATTTTCAACAACAATCTCATAAGCTTTTTCTTTATCTAAATAGCTAAATTCTTCAAGCATTTCATCTGTAGTTCTAAAATGACTATCAGCTTGAAATAAAGGATTTCTTCTTTTTCTTGAAACATCAAGCATTTCCTTATATAGCATATCTTCAGATTCTAGTATATGAACATCTCCTGTAGCAACAACCATTTTATCAAGTTTTTCTGCCATATTAATTATCTTTTTATTAATACCTCTTAAGTCTTCTTCACTTTCAACTTGCTGTGTTTTTAATAAATAGTTATGTACAGATACTGGTTGAACTTCAATAAAGTCATAGTATTCCATTAATTCTTCTATTTCTTCATCAGTTTTACCAGATAATATTGCAGTATAAACTTCAGATGTATGATTTCCAGATCCAATCAAAAGACCTGAACGATTAATAGATAATAATGATTTTAAAATTCTAGGTCTAAAATAGAAGTGATTAATATGTGAATCTGAAACAAGTCCATAAATTTGTTTTAATCCTTCCTTATTTTTTGCAAGAATCGTAATATCAAAAGTTTCAGCTCTTTTAAAAGCATCATCAGCACTGTCTATCTTTTTATCAATATCATCCCAAAATTCTACTTTCTCTTCTTCTAAAAGTTTTAACATATCTTTAAAAATTGATGTTAATGTCTTTACGTCATCTAAGGCTCTATGGGCAACTTCTACCTTGATTTTCAAATGTCTTGCTATTGCACCTAGGTTAAACCTAGTAAGTTCAGTATAAAGCATTCTAGCAAGAATTAGAGTGTCTAAATATGTATTATTCATCTCTAATCCCATTTTTTCTACAATATATTTAATAAATCCAATATCAAAGTCTGCATTATGGGCAACTAAAATTGAATCTTCACCAATAAAATCCAAAAATTGTTTAATAACTTCTTCGCTTTTTGGTGCGTCTTTAACCATTTCATTAGTTATACCAGTTATTTTTGTAATATGCTCAGGTATGTCTACCTCTGGATTAACAAATGTTTCATATGTGTCAATAATTTCACCATTTCTATATTTTAAAACACCAATTTCTGTAATCTTGTCTGTTCTAAAAGATAGACCTGTTGTTTCAATATCAAGAATACAATATGTAGCATCTTGAATATTTTGATTTTTAGAAAATGAAAGTGCTGACTTGCTATCTGCTGCAAGAACACCTTTCAAACCATAAATTGCTTTTATATCTGAATCCATTGTTTCATACATAATACTAGGATATGCCTGCACAACTGATGAATCAGTAATACCTATTGCAGTCATATTATTTTTCTTTACAGTTGTAATTAAATCTTTTGGTGATATTAATCCTTCCAACATACTCATTGTAGTATGAGCAGTAAGTTCAACTCTTTCTTTATTGTTTTCATTTCCTTTATCTTTAATTTTATCTTTTTTCTTTTCTTTAATTTCGTCACTAATATCAAAAACAGAATAGCCTTTTAAAATTAACTCATTAGAATATGAATCCATTTCTGCTTTACCAAATATTCTTATTTTCTTAGAAGATTTTAATCTACTAACAATTTCAGAAACATCTTCTCTCTCTACAAATGATTTGGCATAAATAGAATATGACCCATCATATATATTAATTGTAATTATTGCTTTACCATTTCTTATTTCAATAACATCATGAGAAGTTATACTTCCTTCTATTTTAACTATTCCTGAATCTTCATTAAGTTCAGATATTTTAGATAAAGGAGAATCTCCTCTTCTTTGTTTTCCTATTATTAAATTGGGAATAGAAAAATCTATTCTAGCATTCTTAAAGTCATAATTTCTTTTATTAGAGTTCTTTCTATTACTACCATTATTAGAAAAATTACTTTGTTTTGAATTAGAAGAATTAGCTGAACTCGAACTTCCGTTTCCATTACCATTACCATTTTTAATATTTTCCATCATATTATTAGTAAGCTTCTCTTCATGTTCTTTTATATTCATAGTAAGATTATCACAATATTCTTGATCAACTTCATCTTTAATTTTCAAATTAAATTTTGATGAATATACTTGTTCTAAAGCTTCTTTTAATTCAATATCATAATTGCTTTGACATAAAAAATTAGCCCCTTTAATAGGTAATGAAATAGTTGCTTCATTTTCTAGAATCTCAATTTTACTATCTTTTAACATTGCCTCCATAAGAGGTTTGTTTCGAGTAGTAAAATGAACTAAATCATCCCATTCTGAGACTATTTTATCATCTTGTTTTTCTTTGTATTCTATATTTAATTTAACTTTTCTGTTTTCTTCTTTTTCTAAAAAATCTTTGAACAAAAAATATTCTTTACAACTTAAATCATTTTCCGGATTAGGTTTTAAACTTAATTCTAGTAGTTCTTCAGTATTTGATATTTCAGTATATTCGCTTTGTAAAATATTGTTAAATCTTTCATTATTATATTTATCAGCCAAAATACTGTTCATTCCATCCCCTTAATTTAAAAATAATTTTGCTCAATAATTTCGTAGCAAGTGATTTTAATTCTATCAGTTAATTTTAAAATTTTCTAGTTGAAAAATGTTAAATGTTTGTAAATTTTATCTTTCGTTTTTTATTATAGCTTGTATTTTCATTTTATATTTTTTGGCTATATTTATCTTTATTAGAACGATTATTAGATTACTTTTTGTTTCTAATGTTTTTCCCTTTGTTTTTATTTTTATTTATACTTGTATTCTTATTTGTTTTTTCTTTTTTCGTGCTATTGTTTTCTTGTTCATCAACTTTATTATCAGTTTTTTTAATATTAAGAATTTCTTCTAATGGTGATCTTTGTTCTTCATCCTTTTTCTCAAAAGACATTATCTTCATCAAATTTGGCATTGCTTCTTCTTCAAAATTATATACAGGTTTAAAGAAAAAACCAAAGTTAAATAACGAATTTTCAGATTTTTTTAATCTAAAAAATAATTCTGACATTTTAAATTTTTTGTTAATTTTAGTCATCCACCATGAAGATTGATTTATTATAGATGATTTTTTATTTAAATCTTCAAATTGAATTTCATCTATGTCATTATATGAAACTTCATAATAATTTTTAAAATGCAATTTTCTTTTATATACTAATTTTGTTTTATATAAATCAATTACTCTTGATTCAGTTCTAATCTTTTTAACTAGGAAGTATAATGCGAAAGAACCCATATAAACTAAAATATATAGAACTCCATTAATTATAGAATTTTGAAAACCTGTTATTATACTAACAATTAATAATACAAATATTAGAAAGAAAGTAAAAGGTGACTTCATTAATTCATAAACAATATTAAATTGAGCTCTCATTGTATAAAGAATTTCATCATTACTTTCTTCTTCTATTAAGCCTTCATAGCAATCAATACATATGTCGCCTTCTTTTTCTAATTGTCTTCCACAAATTTTACAAAAATACATAATTTCTCCTACATTAGTAATAGTATTATTACATAGGCAAAAGGTGCAGAGAATATAAGACTATCAATTCTATCTAATATACCACCTTGTCCAGGTAAAATACTTCCAAAATCTTTTTTATTATATGTTCTTTTAATATATGATGCTGTAAGATCTCCTATTTGAGAAACAATACTTAAAAATGCTCCAACTACAGCCATTAAAATATAATTTAAATTATAATCTAAATACTTATTAACTAAAAAAGTATAAAGTAATATAGATATTATAGCAAAAATAATTCCTGCTAAAGATCCTTCAACACTTTTATTTGGACTTATTTTACTAAATTTATGTTTTCCAAACTTGCTTCCAATAAAAAAGGCAAAAGTGTCTGTCGCAACAACTACAGCCAATATTAAAGCCATTTTTATATTGCCATTTTCTAATAGGAATATTTTATTTGAAAATAAAATTAAAAATATTGAATAAAAATATCCAAATAATGTTACTGGAATGTCTTTAAAGGTATATTTTTTTGTCCATAATAATCCTATTATAACTGTTGAAATAAAAGTAAATATAAATATTAAAGAAAGATATGGATACATTTTCTCTTTAAATAAAATTATAATTACTGTCATTGCTAATGAGAGAATTAAGCCAAAAAACATATGGGGTGAATTTTTCAAATCAACACATCTAAAATATTCCCATACAGCAATTAAACTTAATAAACCAAGTAAAACTCCTGCAAATATGCTGTTATTCCAACATATAAGCAATGCTACTATAATCATCAATATCGTTCCAGAAACAATTCTTAGTATTAATTCTGGTATCTTTCTTTTTTTATTCATTTTATTTACCACCAAATCTTCTATCACGACTTTCAAATTCAGACAGAACTTCTTTCAAATCTTCTATCTTAAAATCTGGCCAAGTCTTTTTCACGAAAAACAATTCTGAATATGTCCCTTGCCATGGTAGGAAATTACTTAATCTCATTTCACCACTAGTTCTAATAACGATTTCAGGATCAGGAACATTTTTAGAATATAAGTAACTAGAAAATAAAACTTCATTTATATCTTCTTTACTTATCTTATTTTTCTCTATGTCATCAACTATATTTTCTACAGCTTCAACAATCTCAGTTCTACCACCATAGTTAAAACAAAGATTTAATTGAAGTCCAGTATTATCTTTAGTAGCTTCTTCAGCTTCATCCATCATTTTTATCATTTTATCTTCTAGTATTTTACGAGAAGAAAAAAACTTTATCTTTATATTACCGTCTTTAGCTTTTGCAACTTTTCTAATATAAACCCTAAATAGTCTCATTAAATAATCAACTTCAACTTTAGCTCTTTTCCAATTTTCAGTAGAAAAAACATATACCGTTAAATATTTTAATCCTAATTCATTAGCTTCTTCAGTAACTTTTTCTAAAGTTTCAACACCAGCTTTATGTCCAAGTTGCGGAGCAAGACCCTTACCTCTAGCCCATGTTCTATTACCATCTAGTATTATTGCTATATGTTCAACATTCATTATACTGTCATTATCTCCTTCTCTTTTTCATCAGCCATTTCATCAATTCTATCAGTAAACTTATTTGTTAAGTTTTGAATATTATCTTCTATTCTTTTTACTTCATCTTCAGATAAATTATTTTCTTTTTCTTCTTTTTGAAGATCATCATTAGCTTCTCTTCTAACATTTCTAATAGTAATTTTAGCTTCCTCTTGCTTTTTTCTTACTTCCTTACTTATTTCAACTCTTCTTTCCTCTGTTAAGTCAGGAAAAATTAATCTTATAACTTTGCCATCACTCATTGGTGTGATTCCTAAATTTGCTTCACTTAGTGCTTTTTCAATTTCTTTAATAAGATTTTGATCCCATGGTTGAATTAAAATCATTCTAGCTTCTGGAACAGAAATTCCAGCAACTTGATTTATAGGAGATAAACTTCCATAGTATGAAACCATAACTTTGTTTAATATAGCCGGATTTGCTCTACCAGCTCTTATTTCCGCATAAGAATTATTTAAATATTCTATTGCTTGTTCCATTTTTTCTTCATATTCATTTAAATTCATAATTATTCCACCTCATCTGTTATTAATGTTCCAATATGCTCACCATTTGCTGCTTTAACTAGATTTCTAGGAGTTGTAATACCAAACATCATTATTGGTATTTTGTTTTCCATACAAAGAGCAGCAGCTGTTGCATCAATTGCTTTTAAATCTTTATTTATAATATCTAGATAATGAATTTTATCTATTCTTTGAGCATCAACATCTTTATTTGGATCTGCAGTATATAAAGCATCAATATTTTTAGCTAATAAAACTAATTCTGATTCTGTTTCAATTGCCTTTAATGCTGCAGCTGTATCTGTCGTAAAAAAAGGACTGCCTGTTCCACATGCGTAGATAACAACCATTCCTTGTTCTAAACTTTCTATTGTTGTTTTTTGATTATATGGTTCTGCAATTTTTTCTATATCCATAGATGTTTGAATTCTAGCTCTTACTCCTAGCTTTTCAAAAACATCTTGCATAGCTAATGCATTTATAGCTGTAGCTAACATTCCCATATAGTCAGAAGTAGCTCTAGTAATTTCTTCACCTTCTCTACCTCTCCAGAAGTTACCACCACCGATAACAATTGATATTTGAATGCCAGATTCATTAATTTCTTTAATTTCTGTACACATTCTTTTTAAAATATCAAAATCAATTCCTTTGCCTTCTTGACCACTTAAGGCACCACCGCTTAATTTTAATAATACTCTTTTATATTTCATAACATCTCCTAAATATATAATATTTTTACATTATTGTTATTATATAATTTTTATAAATGTTTTTCAATAAAAAAGAGTATTAATTTAATTTATATTTATTCTACTGTATTATCTTAAACTTAAAATTATTTATTTATATTATTGACTAAAATGTAATCTTTTTAATTTTATATTCAACAATTCCCACAGGTGCTTCTACTTTTATAACATCTCCCTTTTTATTTCCAAGAAGAGATTTACCTAGTGGTGATATATTAGATATTTTATTTTCTAAAACATCTGCTTCATCAGGTCCTACTATTGTATATTTTTGTTCTGATTTATCATCAACATTAGTAATATACACAGTTGATCCAACTTCTACTTTACCAGTATTAAGTCCTTCATCTGTGATTATAACTACATTTTTAATTTTGTCTTCTAATTCTGCAATTCTATTTTCATTAAATAGTTGTGCATCTTTGGCATCATCATATTCAGCATTTTCTGAAAGATCACCAAATTCTTTAGCTGTTTTAATTCTTTCAGCTATTTCTTCTCTTTTCTCTACTTTTAATTCTCTTAGCTCTTCTAAAATTTTATCATAACCTTCCTTGGTTAAATAAACTTCTCTTCCCATGTTGACCTCCTTTTTTATTATGTATAAACCTTTCTGTCTTTTTTTCTTTTACTTTTAAAATTTTAAATTCCTTTTTAGTCAAAATAAGAAATATAATCTTTCATATATTTCTCTCTCTTTAAAATATTATTAAGTTATATACTTTGTTTTTAAGTCTTTCTTGATGTATTTTAAAACATCTTTTTTGATGTTATTTTTGCTCATTTTTTACAGTATATTAAGTATACACTATATAGAAATTTTTGCAAGTAAATAGAGATAAAACTTAATGTTTTTTATTTGCTATTATCGTCTTATTCTTTATTTATATGCTCTAAATAACTTTTCATAAAATCATTTATATTTCCATCTATAACAGACTCTACATTTCCTGTTTCAAAATTAGTTCTATGATCTTTAACCATTGAATATGGATGGAATACATATGATCTTATTTGGCTACCCCATTCTATTTTAGATTGATCTCCAATTAGTTCTTTTTGTTCTTCTTTCTTTTTCTCTTCTTCTAATTGATATAGTTTTGATTTTAAGAGTTTCATAGCAGTTTCTCTATTTTGAATTTGCGAACGTTCTGATTGACAGGCAACTACTGTATTTGTTGGAATATGCGTAATTCTTACTGCGGATGATGTTTTATTTATGTGCTGGCCACCTGCTCCAGATGCACGGTATGTATCTATTCTTAAGTCATCTGGATTAATATTTATTTCAATATCTTCTGTTATTTCTGGTAATACTTCTACTGATGCAAATGATGTATGTCTTCTTCCGCCACTATCAAATGGAGATATTCTTACTAATCTATGTACACCAATTTCTGTTTTCATATATCCATATGCATAATCACCTTTTATTATAAAGGTTACAGATTTAATTCCTGCTTCATCACCATCTAAAATATCTATTTCTTCTAATTCAAATCCATTAGATGCTACCCATTTTATATACATTCTATATAGTATTTGAACCCAGTCCTGTGCTTCAGTACCTCCAGCACCAGCTTGTAGGGTACAAATGGCATTTGATTCATCATATTTTCCTGTAAATAATTGAAGTATTTGTAAATCAGAAATTCCTTCAATTATTAAATTCATTTCATTTTTCACTTCATTAGACAATTCGTCATCATTTTCAATTTCTAATAATTCAACCATTTCATTTATTAGGTTTAAATTTGATTCTATATCATCTATTTTTTCTAAAGGTTCTTTTAATTCTTTTAAATCTTTAAAAATTCTATTAATTTCTCTTTGTTCATATTTACAAAAGAAACCATCTATCGATGTTAAATCTTCTAATTCTTTTATTTTCTCTCTTCTTATAGAATTGTCAAAGATAACCTCTCAAATGCTCTATGTCTTTTTCAATTTCTTTTATTTTCAATTTATATTCTTCTAAGTCAATCATCATATCCTCTATTTATTTATACTCTTCTCTTAATTTCATCCAAAGTTTACCTAGTTGATTATGTCCATTTCTATCTTCACCCCAACCCCAAAAATCATCTTTTGGAGAATCTTCTACTATTAAATAGTCTTTAGTTTCTAAAAGTTTCTTTTTTACATATGGATTTTGTTCAAGCTTTGCTCTTAGTAATTTTTCCATAATCTCTACTTTAACTTCATCCCAATCTTTTCTTCTTTTATCTCTATTTGCATATGCAATTTTTTGAGCATCATGAGCAGAATGTGAATTTTTAATAAGTTCTGCAATTTCAGGTGCAGATTCTAGAAATCCAATAGCTTGATATGCTTCTTCATTTGAAGAATATAAATACCCATCATATTCAACTTTAAAAGAACTAAAATTATCTAAACAGTAAAATTCTCTAGGGTAAAAACCTATAACTTCATCAAACTTTTCTGCCATCCAAGTATCTCTATATTGTTTTAACTTAATCATATTACACCTATATCTTTCTTTATTATCATTCCTAAATCACTCAGTTGTTTTATATTGCTCTTTATACCATGCAGGGGTGCATGACATAAGAGCTTTACAATTAGCATCCCAGAAATATGTTTCTTCTTTATTAATTAAAATACTATCACCAGCTTCAAAAGAAACACTCTTTTCTTTTGTATTCAAAGTTCCATTTCCTTCAATTATATAAATCATAGCTTTACATTTCTGATTTATACTATAACCTTTATCTGGATATCTTCCTGTTATTGTAGTTATAGCACAGTCTATATCTCCATCTTTTAACGGATATTCTAGTACCATACATTCATTACTATTCTCAAATTTTTCAGCCTCATCTTTTTTAACTATTTTCATTAATATCTCCATAATTTATATTAAATAATACCGTTAAATATTAGTCTGATTTTTAATTTTAATTTTATTATTTTCCACAACAATGTTTATATTTTTTACCACTCCCACATGTACAAGGATCATTTCTTCCAACTTTTTTATCAGTATTAACAATTGGCTTTGCTTTTTCAGTTTGAGGATTGTTTATTTGTCTAGCTTCAGGAAGATCTATTTTTCCTTGTTGTGCACTAGTTATTTCAACTTCTTTCTTTTGCTTTAAATCCTGTTCTTCAACTTTTTTTACATGTGTTAACATTTTAGTAAATTGTAATTTAATTTGAGCATTCATCTCATCAAATAATTCTGAACCTTCAATTCTAAATTGTATTACTGGATCTCTTTGTCCATAACCTCTAAGTCCAATACCATTTTTTAAGTCATCCATTGTATCAATATGTTCAATCCATGCATCATCAACTGCAGATAATAATATATATCTTTCAATCTCTTCATATTCTTCAGGATGTCTTTCATGTTCTTTTTCTATATAATTAATTACTAATTCATTTATATCTTCAATAAGTTTATCTACATTTATTTTAGTAATTTTTTTACCATTTTCATCTAATAAGTATTTTTTCGGATCAAATGCCAGATTGTTAATTATTTCTCTAGAAAACATTTCATAATTATAACTACCATCTTCTAGTTCTTCTCTATATGTATTAATTAACATTTCTATAGAAGAACTTACCATTGCTAAAATTTGATCATGAATATTCTCTCCATTTAATACTTGTCTTCTTTGTGCGTATATTAGATGTCTTTGAACATTCATAACATCGTCATAGTTAAGAGTATGCTTTCTAGCAGAGAAATTTATACCTTCAATTCTTTTTTGTGCATTCTCAATAGCTCTTGAAACCATCCCTACTTGAATAGGTATGTCTTCTGGAATATCTAAAGTTTCATAAACTCTAGTAATAGTATCTCCACCAAATATTTTCATTAACTTGTCTTCTAACGAAAGATAAAAAACAGTATCACCTGGGTCTCCTTGACGACCAGCTCTACCTCTTAATTGATTATCAATTCTTCTAGACTCATGTCTTTCAGTACCAACAATTTTAAGACCACCAGCATCTAATACTTTTTTCCTATCTTCTTCATTTTCATTATCAAATTTATTTTTTAATTCAATAAAATATTTTCTATTTTCAATAATTTCTTCATCATCTGTTTCAAAATATGATGTTGCATTTAATATATCTTCTTCTGTTTTTCCTTCTTTTCTAAATTGTTGTTTTGCTAAAAATTCTGAATTACCACCTAGCATTATGTCAGTACCACGTCCACGCAACTGGCGGTCAACACGACGAGACTCGTGACGCTCTGTACCAATAATAGCCAATCCTCCAGCCGCTTTCACCTCTGGAGCCAACTTGATATCAGTACCACGACCAGCCATATTTGTTGCAATAGTAACCATACCTGGTTTTCCAGCTTGAGCAATTATTTCCGCTTCTCTTTCATGATGTTTAGCATTTAATACTTGATGTTTAATACCATCCTTATTAAACATTCTAGAAAGTATTTCTGAAGATTCTACAGATGTTGTACCTACTAATACTGGTTGTCCTTTTGCATTAGATTCTTTAACTTCTCTTAAAACTGCATTATATTTACTTTCCTCAGTTTTATATATAGCATCTGGTAGATCTCTTCTAATTATTGGTTTATTAGTAGGAATTTCTATAACATCTAAATCATAGATTTGGTCAAATTCATCTTTTTCTGTCATAGCAGTACCAGTCATACCAGCTAACTTAGTATAAAGCCTAAAATAGTTTTGGAATGTAATTGTTGCTAAAGTTTGAGATTCATCTTCAATCTTAATTCCTTCTTTTGCTTCAATAGCTTGATGAAGACCATTAGAATATCTTCTACCATGCATTATTCTCCCTGTAAATTCATCAACAATTAAAGCTTCACCATCTTGAACAATATAATCTATATCATTTCGCATTACACCATGTGCTTGAATTGCTTGTGTAACATGATGTACTAATTCAGAGTTTTCTAAGTCATTATAGTTTTCTAAACCAAAATATTCCTCAGCTTTTTGAATTCCCTTTTCTGTTAATGAAGCAGTTTTAGCCTTTAAATCAACAATGTAGTCATAATTAGAAAGATCTTCTTTTTCTTCATCAGACATAACTGAACTTACATCTAAGAAAGAATCTGCCTTTTCTTCTATAACTTCTTTTTTACTTAATCTTT
>CAZMFV010000004.1:0-12369 GCA_964565695.1 uncultured Lachnospiraceae bacterium | reverse complement strand
TCCTTCTATTTTTGATACAGATTTATAATTTTTCATAAAATCATCAGATTTATAATTGCTTGCAGAAGCAAAATCATTTGTTTTATATCTAATGAAAGGCATTGATTTAGAAAAACTTGTTCCTACTAATTCATATATATCATTAGATTTACTAGCTCCACCCGAAATAATTAAAGGAGTTCTAGCTTCATCAACTAAAATACTGTCAATTTCGTCAATTATTGCATATCTTAATTCTTTTTGAACTATATCATTTGCATTTGTAACCATATTATCTCTAAGATAGTCAAAACCTAATTCATTATTAGTAGAATATAATATATCTTTTTCATATTGCTCTTTCTTTTTTGCTTTAGTCATTTGATTTAAATTTAAACCAACTGTAAGACCTAAAAAGTTAAATATTTTACCCATCCATTCACTGTCTCTTTTTGCAAGATATTCATTTACTGTAACTATATGAACACCTTCACCAGTCAAAGCATTTAAATATGCAGGTAATGTAGCAACTAATGTTTTACCTTCACCTGTCTTCATTTCAGCGATTTTACCTTCATGAAGTATAATTCCTCCTATTAATTGCACATCAAAATGCTTCATATTTAATACTCTATATGAGGCTTCTTTAACTACTGCAAATGCTTCAGGTAAAATATCATCTAATGTAGAACCATTAGATAATAATTCTTTAAAATATTCCGTCTTGTTTGCAAGCTCTTTATCACTTAAGCCTTGCATTTCTTCTTCTAATTCATTTATTTTTTTCACAATATTTAGAGTCTTTTTAATTTCTCTTTCACTATGTGTTTTAAATATTTTTCTTAATAAACTCATTTTGTTTTCACATCCTTTTGTTCTTCTTAAACAAATTAATTTTATCATTATTAGGCAGTTTTAGCAAATAAAAAATACAATCAAAACATCTGTTTAATTGTATTTTTATATCTTTTTTCTTAATTAAAATTCAGATTAGAATGCTGTCCAACCACTATCTGCTACAACTACTGATCCATTCATAAAGCTTGAATCATCCGATGCTAAGAACACAGCAATATTTGCTATATCTTTAGGTTCTCCTTCACCAATATTTGTCCCAATACCTTTCATTAAAACATCTAAACCTTTTTGATTCATAGTTTCAGGTCTTACTGATTCAGCAATATTTGTTTTTACAGCTCCTGGAGCGATTAGATTAGTTCTTATACCATCTCTTCCATAAGCTTGAGCAGTGTTTCTAGTCATTCCTAAAAGAGCATGCTTAGTTGAAACATATGCTACTCCACCTCTAGAACCAGCAATAGAACCTACTGATCCTACATTAATAATATTTCCTTTAATTGAATTTTTAAGGAAATAATTAACTGCTTTTCTTGTTGCATACATTGGTGCAGTTAAGTTAATTCTAATAACTCTATCCCAAACTTCATCTGTCATTTCTGCTGCATTCATATAGTCATCCAATACTCCTGCATTGTTTACTAGAACATCAAGTGTTCCAAATTTATCCACAGCTAGATCAATCATTTTTTCATTTGCTTCTTTTGTTGAAATATCTGCGGCAAGCGTAATTAAATTGGCAGTAGCTTGTTCTGAAGCTAGTTCGCTAAGTCTTTCTTCATTAATGTCAACAGCTACAACTTTAGCACCTTCTTTTAGGAATTCTTCAACCATAGATTTACCCATTCCTGAAGCACCACCTGTAATAACTACAACTTTCTCATTTAATTTCATAAAAACCTCCTATGTTTTTAATATAATTCAAATATATATTATACATAAAATTATGACAATGGAATTAATATAAATGACATATTAGGAAAGAAAAAGAAAAGTAAAGTAAGGGAAAAAACAAATAAATAAGTGTAGATCTTAAATCTACACTTTGACTCTATTAATTTATATTTGTT
Source organism: uncultured Lachnospiraceae bacterium (assembly GCA_964565695.1). Classification (GTDB taxonomy): domain Bacteria; phylum Bacillota; class Clostridia; order TANB77; family CAG-508; genus CAZCCM01. Next base: position 10,462 of record CAZMFV010000004.1, on the reverse strand, counting down.
TATTTACATTTAATATAAGCATCTCTCAAAATATTTTTCTGATACTCTAGAAAGTTCTACTAATATTCTATCAGAAATATTAAATCCATAAATCTTTTCAATATTACTATTAAATATATATTGTAAACTATACAATGTCTCTTTTTGGATTCTAATAGAATTTCTTATCTTTATATTCTCATCTAAAACTAATACTTTGTTGTCATCAATATCAAAAATAATTTCATAATATTTTTTTTGATCAGTTTCTTCTTTTTCTTTTATCATTTCTAATGCTTTGTTTAATTCAGGAGCAAATCCAAGTTGAGATAATAATCTTAATTTAAATACAGATTCTATAAAAACATTAGATTTAAAATTTTTCTTATCATCTTCCTTATTACTAGAAATTAACTGTAATGTTAATAAAAACAATTTAAAGGAATTATGTTCAAAATAATTTTCTAGTGAAACTGAATTAATCACTTTTGTGATTTTTGTTGCTAAAAGTAATTTATCATAATCCTGGTATATGTCATAAAACATTTCAATAGGGATTGCTTCATTAACTCTATATGTAGTACTAGCCTTATATAAAGTAAAATTAGACACACAAAGGAATTGTGTGCCTGGTAGTAAAGAAGATTTTGTACTTCTTGACCTTTTTGCTATAGCATTAATTTTTCCAAATTCTGAAGTTAAAATAGTTAGCATTTTATCAGAATCAGAAACAATATTTTCAGCTATAATTATTCCTATAACTTTAACTATTTTACTCACTTTTAAATCTCTTAATTATATTTTCTTTATTTAACCAGTCTTTATTAACTTTAACCCATACATTCATATTAAGTTTAATACCTAACATTTCTTCTAAATCTTCTCTTGCAAAAGTCACTATTTTTTTAAGCATTTCACCATCTTTACCTATAATTATTCCTTTATGACTTTCTTTAACGCAATTAATAACTATACCTACATCATAGATATCTTCATTATTCTTTGTCTTTCTTAAAGACATTTTATCAACTTCAACAAAGATTCCATGTGGTATTTCTTCTCTTAAAAGTTTTAAAGCTTTTTCTCTAACAACTTCTTCTACAATTTCTCTTTCTGTTTGATCAGTATATTCATCTTCAGAATAATATTGTGGACCTTCTTTTAGATTTTCTAATATAACAGGTATTATTTGATCTATATTATGATTCGTCATAGATGAAACTGGTATAATACTTTTAAAGTCATACAGATTTGAATAATCTTCTATTAGTTTTAAATCTCTAGCCTTATCTTTTCCAAATCTAAATTTATCAATTTTGTTTATTAATAAAATAATAGGTTTAGAATTTAAGTTCCCATCTTCTTTTATTTTATTAATAATTTTAATGTCTTCATTTGTAATTTTAGGTTCAACAACAAGGATTATTAAATCAACATCTGAATTAGAAAGATATGCAGTTTCATTCATTAATTTATTTAATTTATATCTTCCTTTATGAACTCCAGGTGTGTCTAAAAAAACTAACTGATAGTCATCAGTAGTTAATATTCCTTTAATTTGTTTTCTTGTAGTTTGTTTTTTAGGAGTTACAATAGATATTTTCTCTGATAATAATTTATTTAGTATTGTAGATTTACCTACATTTGTTCTACCTAGAAATCCTATAAAGCCTGATTTAAATTTATTTTTTTCCATTTTGTCTCTTTTTCTTTTATTAATTTAATAATTAATATCTTTTATTTTAATTCTTTCATCATTTAAATAATCTTCAATATTATTTTCTTCTTTAGTTTCTATTTTTTTACCTGGTATTATTTTAATTTCTTCAGAATATGGAATTAGAAAAATAAAAGTATTCCCATCATTAATCCTTAACTCTTTACCATCTTCTAAAAAATATTTAGTTTGTGAATTTATATCATCTTTTTTAGCCTTTATTTTAACTCCTTTTCCATGACTAAAGAAATATCCCGTCATGTCTTGAGTTGTATCTATATCAATTCTACCCTGGCCTTCACCATAACCATATAATGGAGAATTGTCTGCATGTAACATTATAATATTTGTTGCAGCTAATGGTTTATTGCTTGCTCCATCTTTTAATAACTCACCATTTTCATGTTTTTCATATTTTTTATTTTCTTCATTGTATTCTAATTTAATGTCATAAACATAACTAAAATCTGCAATAATAGTTTTAGCTGAAACTGAATTTTCATAATTTACAGGAATTCTAGAATATTTTAATGGAAGTCCTTTTTTAGTTGTTAAAGAATATCCTTCTGATTTAGCTGCATCAATTATTCTTTTTGTACTTGTTATAGCATTATGTGGAGCATATTTATTTTCATCCCTATAATAAAGATCTCCTGAACTTGTAAAGGAATCTGCAACAGAATCTATATTTCTTGTGTGAATTTCCGAACCACCTCTAGGGCTATGTCCTTCATGTGCATATATTGCATCATATTCCTTAACATAGTCTAAAAAATAATGTCTAGCACTTCTAATAGGTCCAATTTTATCTAAATCTTTATCTTTAAAAATTGCCATTATCCTAGTAATTCCGCCTTCAACATGCATTTCATAAACAACTAATGCTTCATTTACATTGAATTGTGGCCATGCTTCTCGAGTATTACCAATCATTACAGCAAAAGGTCTAGTATCGCTTTTAAGATCTACAACATTTAGCCTTAACTCAGATGCGTCAACTTCTATACCTTTTTTAAGAGCTTCACCTTTTTTGAATAAACCATCATATATTAAATATGCTAATGCAAGAAGAAAAATTATAGCTAAAACAATAACTATTGTTATACCAATTCTTTTAACTTTTTTAGTATTAGCATTATCTGGTCTTCTTTCTCTCTTTTCTCTTTTAGATCTTTTCTTTTTCATTTTTTCTTCTTTTTTAACTTCAAAGTTTTCAGATTCCATTATATTCCTCCAAGCATTTTAACTACTGTATAAACAAAAATTGCAATTAGCACACCTATTACAGCACCTGCTAAAACTTCCCAAACAGATCTTTTATTATTACTAATTCTATTTAATGAAACTAGCATCACAAAAATCAATGAAGCTGTAATAACAATTGAGTTTTTAGTTTGTGACCAAATAGCCATAAAAATTGATGCAGCAATCATTGTTTGCCCACTTGGTACAAATTTATCACCACTTATTTTTTTAGAAAATAATTTGAAAACAACTATCCCTATAAGAGTTGCTATAACCAGTATTATAAAATAAACAGTAGGATTAGCACTAGACCATGTAACTAATTGTTGTAAGCCAAATGTTGCAACTTTATCAAAGAAAACAAAATATGCTACAACTATAGAGTTTAATACTGATAAAACTACAGCACCTGCTGCAACATCCTTAGCTGTTTTAGCCTTAGGATGATATTCTTGAGTATGTAGGTCAACAACAGCTTCAATTGCAGTATTAATCATTTCAGCAAAAACTACAAAAAACATTGATACAATTACTAGAACTAATTCTGTCTTACTTAATCTGAAAACAACGCCTACAACTAATGCAATTATGATTAGGGCAAATTGGGCTCTGACATTTCTTTCTTGTTGTGCAGCATCTAATATTCCACTAGCAGCATGTTTAAATGCATCTGTATATCTTTTATTCTTCCCAATTTTAGGACTATTTAAAGTTTTCTTTTCATCAGAATTTTCTTCATTATTATTCATAAATATTACCTTCCCTTGTAATTCCTAATTCCTTTAAAATTTTTTCTTCTTTATTTCTCATTATATTTTTTTCTTCTTCATTTAAATGATCTTCACCTAGTAAGTGATAGAACCCGTGAACTAAAATATATGATAATTCTCTTATAACAGAATGATTATATTCTATTGCTTGTTCTTCTATCTTCTCTAAATTAATATATATTTCTCCTAGAGTCCAAGAATCTTCAAGAAAGATCTTAATATTAATAGGGATATCATTTTCTATATCCTCTTTTAATTCACTATATTTAATTATATCTATAACTTCTTCTTTAGTAAACATAGGAAATGATAAAACATCAGTAGTCTCGTTTACTCCTCTAAACTCTTTGTTTTTTCTTTTTATTTCTTCAGGTGTTACAAATACAACCAACAAAAAAAAGTTGTAGGGGATGGCTTCTTTTTTCAAAGCCTCTCCTAAAACTTTATTTGTTATTTCTTTTATATTATCAATATTGTCCAAAACTTTTATGCTATTTGTAAATTCAATTTTAATTTGTTCTATCATTATTTCTCCAGTTGTAAATTACAAACTAGCGATTAAAAATCTTTTATACTTTTTATCTTGAAAATTAGTATTAACACCTTGGATTACTTTCAATACGCCTAGTTCAGATAATTTATTTTTATATATTTTCTTTAATTCAATCATTTTCTTAGAGTTGTCATCTTTAAGTTTTCTTAACTCTTCTAAAAGAATATAGATTTCTTTTTCTTCATCTGTTTCAGCTTTTAAATAATTAGACCAGAATTTTTTATTATTTTCTCTTTCAACTTTATTATCCCAATATATTTTAACTGAAAGTAATTTAACATTAAATTCTTCAATTAACATTAATAGCATCTTATATGCTTTTTCTTTTCTATGTTTGTTATTAGTATTAACTAATAGAAGTCTCGTGTCTTTAAGTAGTTTTTCATAGCATTGTTCAGCTACAACTAAAGGTAAAGAATGAGTAAATAATGATCTACTTATAGATAGTAAAAGCATGTTTTTTTCTAAAAAGGCTTTTTCATCTAGTTTACCAACTGAATATGCTGTGAATTCATCATATTCTTTCATTATTTCCTTATACTTAGCTTCACCTTCAATTTCAAATTTGATAGGGATTATTTTATTTAAGTATTCTTCTATTGTTGCAAAAATATTTAAATAAACTTGTATATTACTAGTTTTTTGTGACATTCTATCATCAGTAATTTTAACTGAATAATTTTTTAATAAACCTTTATATAGTCTATCTTGTTTTTCTATATATAGTTCTTTAAATGCATCATCATATTTAGAAGGTTTATCTTCTTCAACTAATTTATTATAATCAAGTTCTAATAAATATTTTTGTTTTCTAAATTTATACTCTATATATTCTTCATCCTTGTTTGAAGCAACTTTATGGTATTCAACTAAGGCTTCTTTTTCAAATTCTGTAGCCTTTCCATTCATTACTTTCTTTCTAATAGAATCCATAATATATCTATCAATATTTTCCAAATAATCAACATATAAATCTTCATACTTTTCAAATGCTTTTTCTTTCTTTCTAGCATCCTCAACTGTTAATGTTTGATTATATATTTCATAAGCTTTAACTAATTGTCTTCTCCTTTTAGTCATTTGATAAGAATTAAAATTAATTTTACTAGGTAATAAAAAAAGATTTAAAGCTTTACTAAATCTCTTTATAAACCCCAAATCACTATTCGATACTAATGAAACATTTTCCTTTGCCATTTTTTCCCCTTTTCCTTTTGTACTTTATTAGATAGTATCATATATAAAAAAGTTTTGCTACATTTTAGTAAGAATATTGTAATATTTCTGTAATATTTTTTATTTTCTTCTAGATCTTAGTTCTTCTGCATATTTAATTGCTTCATCTGTTAGTTTACCACTAGAGATTCTAGCAATTTCATTAATAATTTCTTTTTCAGATAATTGATTAATTTTAGTTTTAACAATTCCATTTTCATTTTCTTTGTATATATAATAATTGTTGTCACCTTGTGCTGCCAGTGTAGGTAAATGAGTTACACAAAGAACTTGTCTATCTATAGCAATATGTTTTAATTTTTCTCCTGCAACTTGGCCTGTAATTCCACTAATTCCTGTATCTATTTCATCAAATATTAAAACAGGAGTCTCATCTTCTTTTGAAAGAATTGTTTTAATTGCTAACATAATTCTACTCATTTCTCCACCAGAAGCAATCTTTTCTATTGCTAAAAATCCAGATCCTTTATTTGTCATAATTTGAAATTCTAAATAATCTTTTCCATATTGATTAAATTCATCTGTTTCAACTATATTAATATGGAATTCTGCTGTTTTCATTTCTAAATCGTGTAATTCTTTAGTTATTTCTGAAGATATCTGTTTGCTATATTTTTTTCTTACTTCATATAGTTTCTCAGATAATATTTCTAAATCTTCTTTGATTTTCAATAAATCTTTTTCTAATAATTCTTTTTCTTCTTCAAAGTTAACTAGTCGATTATATTCTATTTTAATTCCATTTAAATAATTAAAAATTTCCTCTATACTTTGACCATATTTTCTTTTTAAAGAATTTATTATATCTAATCTGTTTTCAATTTTCCTTAATTCATTATCATCAACCGATATATTATCTATCTCACTATCAATATCATAATTAACTTCTTCTAATTCATAAAATGATGATTTAATTGATTGTAAATACTTTGAATATTTTTCATTTATTAATGATATATTTTCAAGTTCTGATGAAACTAAAGACAGATTCTTTAACACATCATCTGATAATAATTCTCTAGATAAATTTAATGCAGTAATAATTCTTTCACTGCTGCTGTATAATTTAAATAGATTTTCTATTTCTTCATCTTCACCTGGTTTTAATGCTGCATCTTCAATTTCTGTTATTTGGAAATTTAGTAAATCTATTTGCCTTTTTGTATACATCTCATCATTTAAATCATTTTCTAATAATTTAATTATGTTTTTATATGAAGTATATTTTTCAGAATATTCTTTATAAATATCTTTAATTTCATTATATGCAAATTTATCAACTAAAAATCTTTGTGTTTCATTCATTAATATATTTTGATTTTCATGCTGTCCATGTATGTCTATTATATATAGCATAAAGTTTTTCAGTTCATTTACAGTGACTAATTCACCATTTATTTTAGAAATATTTTTACCTTTAATATCAACTCTTCTAGATATAGTTAAATTTAAGCTTCCATCATCATTAATATCTTCATTGTTAATTATTATATTTTTATTTAAATCTAATATTTTTTTGTAGATCTTTTCTTTTAAATTTATTATGGCTTCAACAAGTAAATAATCAGAACCTCTCCTTATCATCTCTTTTGAAAAACGAGAACCTGAAAGAAGGTTTAATGATTCCACAATCAAGGTTTTACCAGCACCTGTTTCTCCAGTTAATATATTTAATTTTTCTTTAAATTCAACTTCTAATTTATCTATAATTCCTAAGTTTTCTATATTTAAATATACAATCATATCTCTTTCCTATATATTTTTTCTTTCCTATTATTTTTATTTTAGTTAATTCATTTATTAATTTATTTCTATATTCTATTTTATAATATTATATCTTTCTGTCAATTTATTATATCTTTTTTAAACTTTTATTTCATTTCTTTTTAAAACTTTTATTTTAAATATATTATTATATAATTATACATGGAGTTAATATGCAAGAAAGTGAATTAGAAAAAATATTAAAAAAGAATAGGCCTTCAGATAATAAGGTGATATTTCATATTGATGTTAATAGCGCATATCTATCATGGACTGCTGTTGAACTTTTAAAAACCAGTGATATTGATATTAGAAAAATTCCTGCAGTAATTGGTGGTGATGAAACAAAAAGATCTGGTGTAGTTTTAGCAAAATCAATTCCAGCAACAAATATGGGTGTTAAAACAGGTGAGCCAATATATTTTGCATTAAAAAAAGTACCTAAACTCAAAATGTTTCCATCAAACTTCTCTCTTTATGAAGAAAAATCTCAAGAATTTAATAATCTACTATACAAGTATACTGCTATAGTAGAAAAATACAGTATAGATGAATCTTTTTTAGATGTTACTGATTATCTATTAGGAAAAACACCATTAGAATTAGCAGAAGAAATTAAAACTGATATTTTTAAAAATCTTGGATTTACAGTAAATATTGGTATATCTAATTCAAAGATGCTTGCCAAAACTGCATCTGATTTCAAAAAACCAAATATGATTCACACATTATATATAAACGAAATTAAAGATAAATTATGGCCTTTAGACATCTCTTTTCTATTCTCAGTTGGAAAGAAAACACAAAATTTGCTTAGAAAATTACAAATTCATACAATAAAAGATTTAGCTGAAACTAAACCTGAAAATTTGGAAAAAGTATTAGGAAAAAATGGTGTTGAATTATGGAAAATAGCAAATGGAATCGATCATTCAAATGTTTTAGCTGTTTCAGAAAAGCCTAAATCAATATCACATGCTGAAACACTTCCATCAAATATAAATGATATTGATCTAATTAAAAATCAAATTATAAAACTAACAGAAAAAGCTAGTAATAGATTAAGAGAAGAAAAACTTTGTACTAAAACTGTTAAACTTACTCTTAGAGATAAAAAATTTAAAGATAATTCAAAACAAAAATCATTCAAAACTTTTACTGATAATACTAGTAAAATCTATCATTTGTTAATAGAAATACTGAATGAAATATATAATGATGAAGAATTAAGATTAATCGGTGTTTCATTAGACAATTTAAATGATAAAAAAGAAGAACAATTGGATCTCTTTTCTCTTGATAGTAAAAATCAAAAACAAAAGAAAAGAAAACCTTGTATACATGTAGAAGAAAAAGAAATCGATGTTGTTTTAGATGATATAAATAAAAAGTATGGTAATAGCATAAAAAGAGCAAGGAATATTAAAAACCAAGACAAAGATAAAGATAATAATTAAATAAAGTTTAGATAGAACAAGAATATGAATATACAAATAAATATAAGTATGAATATAAAAATAAACATAAATAATAAAAAAAGACTTTGGTGAGTCTTTTTACTTTTAATATTATCTTTTTAATTAGTTATTTTATTGATTTTCATAAACTATTAAATTAAGCTTTCTTAGTTCTTTCCATATATTTACCAGTTCTAGTATCTACTTTTAAAATATCTCCTGTTTCAATAAATAATGGTACTTCAACTTCTAAATCATTTTCTAAAGTTGCTGGTTTTCCTGATGTAGTTGCAGTATTTCCTGCAAATCCAGGTTCTGTATATGTAACTTCTAGTTCAACAAAGGTAGGTGGTTCAACTTCAAAAACTTCACCCTTATATGATAATACAGTTACTTCCATATTTTCTTTAATATATTTAATTGCATCTTTAACCATATCATATTTTAATTCAATCTGACTATAATCTTCATTATCCATAAAATGGTAATTTTCACCATCTGTATATAGGTATTGCATCTTTCTTACTTCAATACTAGCACCTTCTAATTTTTCTGATGGATTAAATGTTTTATCTAAAATATTACCAGCTAAAACATTTCTTAATTTTGTTTTAATAACTGCTGGTCCTCTAGCTATCTTAACATGTTGAAATTCAATTACCTTGTATACATTACCATCTAATTCAAAAGTACTACCATTTCTTAGATCTCCTGCTAAATAAACTGCCATAATTCCTCCTTAACATATTGTAATTATACATAATTATCTTATATAAATCAATTTTAAATTTTGAAATTTTACACTAGTATTATGAATGTTAAGATAGTATTAAATAAGTATTGTAAATCTATATCTCTATTTAATAAATATATTACTTTGATATAATGAAATTGGAGGAAATATGAAAGAAGAAATCCAAAATGAAAATAAGAAAAACGAAATAGAAAATAAAAATAAAGAAAAAAAGGGTAATAATTTATTTCTTATAACAGTTATTACAGCAATCTTAATTTTTATTCTATATGTATTTATTTCTCAATTTATATTCTTTAAAAATTCTAATGATGTTAATTCTAGCCTAATAGTAAGTGAACATAGACCAAGTTAGTTAAACATTATAATGTTCCAATTGCTCAATGCTATTTAAAAACTCTATAGGGTTTATATTAATATTATCTTTTCTTACCTCAAAATGTAAATGAGGTCCCGTTGTATTTCCGTTTAAAATAATCTTATTATCTAAATTTATATATTTAGGACCACCATATCCTATCAAATCACCCTTTCTTACTTCCATTCCCTCTCTTACTATATAGTTAGGTGAAATATGAGAGTAAAATATAAAGAATATAGTATCACCCATATCTTTTTCTAAAATTATCGTGCAACCATATCCATCAATAAACCCAACAAATTTAACTCTAGAATCAACAACAGCTAATAGTTTTGATCCTTCTGGTGCTCCAATATCAATTCCAGAATGATAGCTCTTAAATCCTGTTATAGGCGAAATTCTTTCACCATATTCAGAAGTTATATGATAGTAGTCTAACACAGGCCAATTATCGAAATCTTCATAATTAATTAGATTCCTTTGAGCAAAAAATATAGGTAAAAGAAATAAAATTGATATTATTATAATAGATGATTTATGAAATATTTTGTTAATAATTTCTCTTTCTAATATTCCGAAAACATTATATAAAAAAAGAAGAATAAATCAATACTCTTCTTTTATTT
>CAZMFV010000003.1:0-31341 GCA_964565695.1 uncultured Lachnospiraceae bacterium | reverse complement strand
AAATCATCAATAGTAATTGTTGATAAAAATATTAAACCAATACATGGTGACTATATAGCTAAATATGTAAATGGTAAATTTGATATAGCTAAATACGAAAGAGGAAATGATCAAGATATAATTGGTAAAATAATAGGATCATATACAGATATAACTTACTAAAAATAAAATTCGGAGGGAATAAGTGGATAAAGCAAAGAAAGAGATTTATGAAAAAACTTTAGACAAAATATTAGAAACAGAATTAGTAGTATTAGAGGATAGAGAATCTGCTGTAGAAATTATAGGAAATATAAAAGAAAATAAAATTTCTATGTCTGTTTTTTCAAAATATCCAGAATTACTAAATGTTAAATCTAATAAGGTAAGAAATGTAGTAAATGCATTCATAGCTTCAGAACTACCATTAGGAATTATTGAAAAAAATCCTGAGGTTATTGATAGAACAAATGCTACAAGAATCGAAAAAAATGCTAAATTATTTAGAGAAGAAGATTTATCTTTTAATATATTTGAAAGATTTCCTGAAATTCTTGCAATTGGTAATGATGAAAACATGGCTCAAATCTTAAAGATTTTTGATGAAAAAATAATTAATAGAAGATTTTTCGTTAATGCAGGCGATGTTTTAGCATATGCTAATGCTGAAGAACTAGAAAAAATAATGGAAGTATTAGATATCGAAGATTTATTTAATTTAGTATTGAAAAAAGAACCTTCTGTACTTTATTCAAATTCACAAAGAGTTGTAAAACAAATAATAGAATTATTTAAAGATCCTAAAGAAAAATTAGGAATGCAATTATTAAAACAAGACTTAAAACTATTATCTAGAACTACAAGAGTAAGAATTGTAGCAATATTAAATGTATTAGAAAGAGCTGGAGTTTCTAGAATAGCTGTTAAAACAAGTCCTGAAATACTTTATTCAAATGAGACAAAAGTAATTGAATCACATATTTCAGAACTTAAAAGCAGAGATATTTCTAAAGATCTAATTGCTAGAATTCCAGAAATACTAGCTAAGGAAAAAATAAATAAAGAATTAGAAATTGTTGATTATATAAATGAAAATGAAAAAGTGTTTTTTGATGTATTAGAAAAATATCCTAAGGTAATCTTAGAAGCAGAAATAGAAAAATTAAGAGAATATGTTCAATATGTAGAAAAGGAAATTTTACCAAGTAATATTGTTTCTATTGCACCAGAAGTTTTAACTAAAAACACAGCTGGTAATGTTGAAAGAATATTAGATAATTTAAAAGATATAAATGAAGAAAATTATCATAAAGATTTTCCTACAATTTTAAATATTCAAGATCCAGATAATATAAAAGAGATAGCAGAAGTATTTGAAGAATTAAATCTTCCAAAAAAGATTTATCAAACATCTGTTTCAGTATTTTTAGAAGGGGATGCGCAAAATATTAGAGAAATTGTAGAAGAAATTGATTCTAAACAAATAGGAAGAGATATACTACAAAATTCATTTATACTTGCTAGAGGAAATCCAGAGAATATCACTAAAATTATAGATAAATTTGAAAGTTCAGAAAATGTTTCCTTAGGGAAAGATCTTCTTAAAAGAAGTGGAACAATTCTAGCGCAAGGTGATGTTGATAAAATAGATGGTATTACTAGAATACTAGAAGAATATGGATTCATAGAAGAAGGTTCAAATATTCCAGCATCTATTTATGCAAAGGGAAATCCTGAGCAAATGGAAGAAATCTATGAATTTATGAATAGTATTGGATTACTACAAGGATTAAAATCTTCTATGACATTATTTATTAGACCAATAGATAATATTAAAGAAAATGTTAATTTATTAATTGAACATGGATTGTTTGAAGACTTTATAGACAATGTATCAGTACTTGGACTTTCACCTCAAACAGTTGAAAAAAGAATAGTATATTTAGAATCAATAGGAGAAAGACCAACTATCCCTATACTTAAATTAAATAATAATGATTTCTATAACCAATTTAATATAAATGAGAAAGATTTAGATAAAGTTAAAGAGAAACCTCTTTCACAAACAATTATAGAAAATAAATATGCAAACTATATATACAATGATGCTAAGTTTTTAAATTTAGAAGGTTTAAAAGCTGTTAGTGAAATATATAAACAAATTGAAGAATTAGGAATTATTAATAAGAATTTAGAATATGTTAAAAAAGGATATTCATATTCTGTTATTAAAATAAAAGAGAATATACATAAAATTATTTCAAATATTTCAGACTATAATAATATATCTTTCTTAGAAATGACAGATATTTACACAATGTCTATACTAGGAAACAAAAAGGTTGATGAAAAAGAAATTAATTCAATTAGAGAAAGTATAAAAATAAGAGAATTAGAAGAAGTTAAGGAAATATCAACACAACAAATTTTAGAACTACCAAAAATTGAAGTATCTGATACTGAAATAGTAAAAGAATCAGACATAGTTGAAATTGATGTAGACACAAATGCTGAACTAGAGGAAGCTGAAACAGATATGGATACAGATTTAGGTATGGATGAGGAAGCAGAAACTTTAGAAATTGAAAAAGATATAGAAGAGTTTCAATTAATACCTGAAAATACTGATGAAGTAGAAGTGGTAGATATAGAACTAATAGATGAAGAAGAACCTATTGAAATAGATGAAGTTATGGAAGGGCAAACTGAAATTGAAAATGCCTTTGATGATCTAGAAACAGTGGATGGCGTTGATATCGACGATTTAGATTCAATTGATGACTTTAATAAAATTTCAGGAGTTAAAAAAGATCAATTAGTATTTCCTGAAGATGAAGAAGATTTTAAATTTGAAGATCAAGTTGAAATTAATTTAGATGAAATAAGTGGTGATACATTAATAGATGATCTAAAAGTAATGCTTGAAACGAATGAAACTGATGGAAAAGAAGAATTATCAATTGAAGAATTAGAAGATGAAGTTAGAGAATTAATAGCTGAAGATAAAGTAGAAGACGAAGTAGAATCAGAGGAAGAGCTTTCTGATAAAGAAAAAATGTTAGCACAAATGAAGGCTGAAATAGCTGAAATGAACAAAACTCTACAAGAAATTAGATTCCAAAAAGAATTAGAAAATGTAGAAAAAGCTAAACAAGATTTAGAAGAACAAATCAAAGCAGAATTAGTAGAAGATGAAAAAGAAGTTGAAGCTGAAGAAATTATTGAGGAAGTTTTAGAAGAAGAGATTGATGAAGACTTTAAATTAATGCCTGAAAAAGAAGAAATTGTAATTGCATCAACTGATGAAGAAGATTCAGATGAAGAAATAGATCAATCTAAGATTTTTGATGAAATAATAATAGAAGAAGGTTTAGATGACGAAAGAGAAATCAATATTGACGAAATAGATGAAGAACAAAGAATTAAAATAGCAGCAGACAGTCAAGATGAATTTATAGATTTCAATGAAGAAGATCCTAAGATATTCTTTGGTTTAGATGATTATGGATATTTTGCTAAATATACAGAATCAGAAGATATGACTAGACTTCAAATGCAATTAAATGAAATATATAAACAGAAAAAGAATCAAGAAGAGGATTATTAATTGTTTAATATAGAAGAAAATTTAAGCAAATTACCTAAGTCACCAGGTGTTTATCTTATGCAAGATGAACATGAAAATATAATATACATAGGTAAGGCTAAGATATTAAAAAATAGAGTAAGACAATATTTTAATAAACAAGAAAATATAAGTCGAATATCTTCAATGATATCTCAAATACATTCTTTTGAGTATATTGTAACAGATACTGAAGATGAAGCCCTTATTCTAGAATCAAATCTAATAAAACTACATAAACCAAAATATAATGTAGTTTTTAAAGATGACAAATCATATCCATACATAAAAATAGATGTAAAATCTGATTTTCCTACTATTTTTTTAACTAGGAAAAAGATTAATGATGGCTCGAGATATTTCGGGCCTTATCCTTCTGTTTCATCAGCAAAATACCTTATAGAAGTAATTAAAGATAAATATATGTTAAGACTATGCAAGCCTTTTAGATATAGAAAAAAACCTTGCATATACTTTCAGATTAAAAAATGTGATGCACCTTGTATTGGAAATGTTAGTAAAGAAGAATATAGTGTAAGAATAAATGAAATCATATCAATACTGCAAGGAAATACTTCTAAATTAATTAGAGAATTAAAAGATGATATGAAAATTGCATCAGAAAAAAAAGACTATGAGAGAGCAGCAGATTTAAGAGATAAAATTTTAGCACTAGAAAGACTAAGCAAAAGACAAAAGATCTCTAATTTTTCATACAATGAAATAGATGCAATTGGATTATGGAGAGATGAATTAGAAGTTTGTATTGAAGTTTTCTATGTAAGAGAATCTAAATTACAGGATAGAAAACAATATTTTCTAAAGAATATAGAAGAAATATCTGATGAAGAAATCATTTCATCATTTTTAAAACAAAACTATATGAATAGTCAAAATATTCCTTCTAAGATAATGATTAAATATGAAATTGAAGATAGAGAAATTTTAGAAAAAAACCTAAGTAATAGAGTTGATAGAAAGGTAGAAATACTATCAACTAAGATAGGTAAAAATTTAAGATTTGTAGAAATGGCTGAAAAGAATGCTAAAATTTCATTAGATAATAGAAATAGAAAATATATTAATATTTTAAAGGAATTAAAAGAAAGTTTAAATTTAGAAAAACTTCCTGATAGAATTGAAATGTATGATGTTTCAAATATTTCTGGAAATCATACAACATCAGCAATGTTAGTTATAGAAAATGGAAGGATTAAAAAGAATTTAGCGAGAAGATTTGACCTAAAGCACATAGATGGGCAAGATGATGTTTTATCTACCAAAGAAAGCCTTAGAAGACGATTAGAACATAATATAAAAGGTGGTAAGGGACTTCGGAGATTATCCTGATTTAATTATTGCAGATGGTGGGATTAATCAGATAAATGCCATTAAAGAAGTTTTGTTAGAATACAATTTGAATATTGATATTGCAGGATTGTCTAAAGATGATAAACATAAAACAGATAAATTATTAAATTCAAAATCTGAAGAAATAGAAATATCTGATAGACTTAAATTGTTTTTAACAAATATTCAAGAAGAAGTACATAAAATAGCAATTCAATATCATATAAAGAAAAGAGATGAAGGCTTACAAAAATCAGTTTTAGACAATATTAAAGGAATTGGACTTAAAAGAAAAGCAGATCTATTTAAAAAATTTAAAACAATTGAAAATATGAAAAAAGCAAGTTTGGAAGAATTAAAAGAAGTACCTGGAATTACAGAAGAAATTGCTAAAGAAATAAAAAATATAAAGATATAGAAATATGGAATTAAATATAATATATGAAGATAATCACATAATTGTTGTAGAAAAACCAGCAAATATCCCCTCACAAGAGGATAGAACTGGTGATTTAGATATGTTGAGAATTATTAAAGAATATATAAAAGACAAATATAATAAACCAGGAAATGTATATTTAGGATTAGTTCATAGATTAGATCGACCTACTGCAGGTTTAATGGTTTTTGCAAAAACTTCTAAAGCTGCAGCAAGACTATCAGAAGAAATAAGAAATGATAGAATGAAAAAGAAGTATAGAGCCATTGTTAAGGGTAATCTTAATAATGAGGGGATAATGGAAGATTATCTTAAAAAGAATTCTAGAATAAATAAATCTTTTGTAACAAATAGGGAAGATAAGAATGGAAAACTTGCAAAATTAGAATATAAAAAGATAAAATATAATAAGGAAAATAATACAACAATTGTTGATATTAATTTAATAACAGGAAGGCATCATCAGATAAGAGTCCAATTTGCTGAAAGAGGACATCCAGTTTATGCTGATAGCAAATATGACAAGCCATATAAGACTAATTTAAAACTTTATGCATATTATTTAAGTTTTAAACATCCTGTTAAAGATGAAATATTAGAATTTGAATATATTCCTAATGAATATAAATAGAAATAGAAATAGAAATAATAATAGTAATAACAATATAGAATATGGAGGAATTATGGGTAGGGAAGAAATTTTAAAAAGAGTTGCAAAACATTTAGTAGAAAAAAGTGCAAGATTAGAAGAAGGTGAAAATCTATTAATAGAGATAATTAATATTAATTCACTTCCATTAGTTTATGAAATAATTGAAGAGGCAAGAAAAAAGAAAGCAAATGTTTATACAAATATAGTTGATAAAAAACTTAATGCTAAATTATTGAAAAATACTAACAAAACTGAACTTGAAACATGGGCAGACTTTGATAAATATAGAATGGAAAAAATGGATGCATATTTAGGAATAACTTCTGTTGGGAATAAATATGATATGAAGAATGTAGATAATGAAAATCTAAATATGTATTCAGCTGAATATGTATATAAAGTACACTTAGAAGAAAGAGTTAATAATACTAAATGGTGTATATTAAATTATCCTACAGAAATATTTGCAGATAGCTTCAAAATGGATGATGATGAATTTTTTGAATTCTGGGGTAGAGCAAGCACAATAGATTACCAAGATTTAGAAAGAAAATTACAACCATTAAAAGAATTATTGGATAGAACTGATAGTGTAAGAATAGTTGGTAAAAATACTGATATATCATTTTCTATAAAAGATATTCCATCAACTCCATGTACAGGAATGTATAATTTACCTGATGGTGAAATCTTTACAGCACCAGTTAGAGATTCTGTAAATGGGCATATACATTATAATACAAAAACTATGTATAATGGTGTTGAATTTGAAAATATATTCTTTAGATTTGAAAATGGAAAGATAGTTGAAGCAAGATCTGATATTAATACAGATAAACTTAATGATATTTTAAATATGGATGATGGAGCAAGATATATTGGTGAATTTGCAATTGGTGTTAATCCAGAAATAAAAGAAATAGTAAATAATACATTATATGATGAGAAGATAGCGGGAAGTTTTCATTTTACACCAGGCTCAGCATTAATGGAAAGTGACAATGGAAACAGATCGAAGATTCATTGGGATATAGTTTATTTAGAAAAAGAAGATGAAGAATCTAAAATGTATTTTGATGATGTTCTAGTTAGAGAAAAAGGAAGATTTGTTTTAGATGAACTTCAAGAATTGAATGTTTAATAAAAAATAAAATAACAACAAATAAAAAAGAAGATTAGTAATAGTCTTCTTCTTTTTGTCTTATATTAAATAATATTTCTGAATTTAATTTTAATTTATGGAATAAAGTTCTTAAATATCTAAAACTATAATTATTTATAGGTGATATTGCTAAATTTACATCATAATTTTCAATATAGCCTTTTTCTTCTAATTCATTTTCTAATCCCATAAGTCTAGATGTTATTTCATCTCTAAATTGTTCAAATGAATTATCATTAGGTATTTGTATTAAGTAATTATTAAAGTTTAACAAACTGGTTCTAAAGTTTTGTATATCCTGCTTGCTTTGAATTTTTCTAAATTGTTTATTGAATGCATTTTTAAAAATCATATTTTGAATTTCTCTAATTTTAAAATGTATTTCATTTTTAAAGAATTCTTTTACATGCTCTCTTTCGCTATCATTGCTAGCTTTTTCATTTTCTTTTAAAAAGTCATCTTGTAAATACATTAATTTATTAAAATTTGAAGATATATTTTCATATAATTTTTTAGAAGTTATATTTGAAAATACATCTTTAAAAAGATTTGTACTAAAAATTGTACTATAGAATAATGGATATGTTCCAGTAAAATAAGACATCTGTCTTAAGATTGCTGTTTCTATAGGATAATAATCAGGACTTGGTGTAGAAAATTCTAAATCAAAATATTTTAAACTTGATGGTTTAATGCCTGAAACTTGAGATGCTATAGTTTGAACTGCAGCTTCATTTAATGCTAGTCCCTTATTTCTATATGATCTAACATTATATAATCCCATTTGAACAACCTTGTTATTTAAGATTTCAGATTGCAAGAAATGAATGTATTCATGTACAACAACAGAATCAGGACAAGAAATATCTAAATTTTCATTTATAAATATAGTATTTGACTGATAATGATATTTAGCAGATATATTTTGTTCAACAAAACTAGCAGAATAAATATCAAGAGCCTTAAAGACATTAAACAAATGTTCCTTGTTTAAATTATAGTCTTTTAGAAATGGATCTAATATTTCTACAACATTTGCACATAGTTTATTAAATTGGAACTCTGAAAACCTATGTATATTAGAAAGACCTTCAGCTTTTGATAATTTGTTTAAATTCACCATATTCCCTTTTTAGTCTAATTTTTACAAAATAGTACACTACTATATACCTCATTATAATATAAATAAAATAGAAATAGATTATACAAATATTAAATATATGTGTACTATTTATTACAAATAAGACTTATAACTAAGCAAATTTAACCTAAATTTAAAAGAAGACCCTTGAAAAATCTGGCTTTTGTGCTATAATAGTAGTACATTTAGAGTAAAAAAGCCTAATCTTTAAGGTTTTTTGCACTTTATAAAGGAGAATATTATGAAGAAATTTATATTTACATTATCATTAATTGTGCTAATTGTATTTGCTGGAACAGTAGTTTTAGCTGAAGGAAAGGTTACACCTTCTATTTTACCAAGCACAACACAAATTACTGAAGGTAGTGAATTAACTGTAACTCTTAGAGTTGAAGATATTTCATTCCCATTAGGAATTTCAACAATAACTTTAGTAGTTGACTATGAAGACAGTGTTTTTGAAGCAATAGATAATACATCTTTTGATGCTTTAAATAACTGGACTGAATCATTTGATGCATTATCTAGAGAATTAACATTAACAAGAGAACAAACAGCTGAATTACAAAAAGAAGCTGGTGATGTTGTTAAAGTTGATTTTAGAGCTAAGTCTGGTACAAATGGAAAATCAACAACTATTAGTTTTAAAAATATGAGCTTTACAGATGGAATAAATCAACCATTCCAAGCTGCTGATATTTCTACACCAACAATAACAGTTGGAGAAGTTCAAGTTATACAACCAGTTGAGCCAGTAGAACCTACACCTGATCCAGGTGGCTCATTAAATCCAATTATTAAAAAGGATGATCCAGAACCAGAAGCTCCAGAAGAAATTCCAGAAACTGGTTTAAGTGACAATATGACATATATTATAGCAGGAATAGTTGTACTTGCAGGAGTATTCTATGTAAACTATAAGAAGTTTGACAGAAAAAATGTAAGATATGTAAATGTTAAATAAATATAAATAATACTTAAATACAAATAAATTTAAGATATAAAAGAGATGCCTAAAAACATCTCTTTTTGTGTTTTTTAAATTGGAAATATATTTTTCATTTTATGTATTAAGTGATATAATCATTTTATATCAAAATTAGAAATAGGAGTATAAATGAGAATACTATTAGACGCAATGGGGGGAGATAATGCGCCTCTTGCAAATATAAAGGGTGCTGTTAGATTTTCTAAAGAAACTGACTCTCAAATTGTATTGATTGGAAAAAAAGATTTATTAGAAGATACTATTAAAAAAGAATACCCAAAAGAATATGAAAAAATATTAAATAAATTAGATATTATAAATGCTGAAGAAGTTATAGACATGGAAGATATTCCAACAAAGGCTATAAGAAGTAAAAAAGATTCTTCAATGGTTAAAGGATTTAACTTACTTAAAAATGACGAAGTAGATGTATTTGTTTCTGCTGGAAATACAGGAGCATTACTTACTGGTGCAACTCTTTTAATTGGAAGAATTAAAGGTGTTAATAGACCTGCTCTTTTTGTTACTCTTCCAGCAACAAGAGGATCTGTATCTTTATTTGATGCAGGTGCAAATACAAATTGTAAAGATATTAATTTCGTACAATTTGCACAAATGGGATCAATATATCTTAAAGCAATTGGGATAGAAAATCCTAAAGTAGGATTGGTTAATATTGGAACAGAGGAAAACAAGGGTAATGATTTATACAAATCAGTATATCAAGATTTAACAAATTCAGCTGAAAAATATCATGTTAACTTTATAGGTAATGTTGAAGGAAGAGATATTATGTCAGGTGATACTGATGTTGATCTTGTTATTTGTGATGGTTTTACAGGTAATATAATTGTTAAAACAATTGAAGGTGCAGCAAGTTTTATGCTTGATACATTAAAAAAATCTCTATTAAGAAATAAATGGGATAAATTTAAAATACTGCATTTAAGAAAAGGCTTTAAAAAACTATATAGTAGAGCTGATTATAAGGTATTTGGTGGAGGAATATTTTTAGGTGTAAAAAAGAATGTTGTTAAAGCACATGGTAATTCTGATGAAAGATCATTCTACTATACCTTAAAACAAGCTGAGGAATATGCAAGACATAATGTCTTAGAAGAAATAGAAATTGAAATAGCAAATACAGTAAAATAATTCAGAGGGAAAATGATATTTTTAAAAGAACAAATAAAATATTTTAATAAAATAAATAGTGATAAAAGAAGTGTTATAGGATCAAGACAACAAAGAGTATATATGGAAACATTTGGATGCAATCTAAATGAAAATGATTCTGAAAAAATACTTGGTATGTTAGAAGCTGCAGGATATATTCATACTCTTGATGTAGAAGAAGCAGATTTAATACTTTTTAATACTTGTTGTATTAGAGAAAATGCAGAAAACAGGCTATTTGGAAGACTTCGGAGAAGTTAAAAAACATGCTGAGAATGGTGCATTAGTTGGTATATGTGGATGTATGATGCAAGAACCTCACATGGTAGAAAAAATAAAAAGAAGTTATCATTATGTAAGACTTGTTTTTGGAACTCATACACTATATAAATTGCCAGAAAATCTATATAATATTTTATCTTCAGATGAAATAAGAAATAGTGATAAAGGGAAAGAAAAGAGTAAAAGAAATAGTAGACCATTAAGGATTTTTGACATACAAGATGTTGAAGGTTCTGTTTATGAAGGAATTCCTACAAAACATACACATGATAAGGCAGCATTTGTTCCAATCATATATGGATGTAATAATTTTTGTACCTATTGTATTGTTCCATATGTAAGAGGAAGAGAAAGAAGTAGAAATCCTAATGACATATTAGAAGAAATAAAAGAATTAGTAGATCAAGGATATGTTGAAGTGACATTGCTTGGTCAAAATGTTAATTCCTATGTAGGTGATAATGACATTTCAAATTTTGCAGAACTTTTAGAAGCTGTTGCTAAGATAGAAGGAATAGAAAAAATAAGATTTATATCACCACATCCTAAAGACTTTACTAAAGAAGTTGCAATAGCAATTGCTAATAATAAAAATATTTCTAGGAATTTACACTATCCATTACAATCGGGAAGCTCTAAAGTTTTGAAGGAAATGAATAGAATATATACAAAGGAAGAATTCTTAGAAAAAGCAGAAATGATTAAAGACATTATTCCTGATGTAAGTTTTTCTACAGATATAATAGTAGGTTTTCCTGGTGAAACTGAAGAAGATTTTGAAGAAACATTGGATGTTGTAAGAAAAATGGATTTTGAACAAATATTTATGTTTATTTATTCACCAAGAGAAGGAACAGTAGCAGC
Source organism: uncultured Lachnospiraceae bacterium (assembly GCA_964565695.1). GTDB lineage: Bacteria > Bacillota > Clostridia > TANB77 > CAG-508 > CAZCCM01. Next base: position 19,683 of record CAZMFV010000003.1, on the reverse strand, counting down.
TAAAAGAGAAGATCAAATACCATATGAAGTATCTCAGAAAAGATTTTCAAAATTAAAAGCTCTTTATGAAGAAATGTTAATGAAGAGAAATGACAGATTAGTTGGTGAAGTTTTAGAATTCATAATAGAAGAAGAAACTGGTGAAGATGGCAATTTAGACTCACTAAAGGGTAGAAACGATTCGAATAAAATAATTATAATTCCTAAATTTGATAATTGGGAAATAGGGCAAAAGATAAGTGCTAAAATATTAGAAAATAGAAAATGGTATTTAAGAGGGGAGCATATAGATTGAAAAATATTGATAGAGAAAAACTATCTCCAATGATGAAAGATTATGTAGAAACAAAAGATAAATATCAAGATGCAATATTATTTTATAGATTAGGTGATTTCTATGAAATGTTTTTTGATGATGCAAAACTTGCAGCAAAGGAATTGGAATTAGTTTTAACATCAAGAAGTTGTGGTGAAGGACAAAGAGCACCTATGGCTGGTGTTCCACATCATGCAGCTGAATCATATATTTCAAGACTTATTAAAAAGGGATATAAAGTAGCTATATGTGAACAAATGGAAGATGCTAAAGATGCAGAGGGAATTGTTAGAAGAGATGTAGTCAGAGTAGTAACACCTGGAACTGTTATTGAATCAAATATATTAGAAGAAAAAACTTCTAATTATATTATGACAGTAGTATATGAAGTTAATAACTACTCTATAGGTATTGCAGAAGTTTCTACAGGAGAATTTATGGCTACTGAAATTTCAGATAGTGATGGCCTTGGATTTGTAAAAGTTTTAGATGAAATTTCTAGATTTAGTCCTAAAGAACTTATTGTTAACAAGCTTTTTACAGAAATGGAAGAAAACTTCGAAAAACTTAAAAATTTATTCCCTATTTATATAAATATAAAAGAAGAAGAATTTTTTGATGGTGAACTTTCAAAAGATTTTGAAATTGAAAGAATTGAAGATGATGAACAATCATCACTATTTGATAATGATTTTGCAATGAAGGCAATTATAGGAATTGATAAATATATTTTGGATACTCAAAAAACTGATTTAGTATATTTTAATAAAATATCTTTATATATTCCTTCGAAATATATGGCTTTAGATTTAAACTCTAGAAAGAATTTGGAAATTAATAAAAGAACTAGAGATGGATCGAAAAAAGGAAGTCTACTTTGGGTATTAGATAAAACTGTAACAGCAATGGGTGGAAGACTTCTTGCTACATGGATTAATTCACCTTTGATAGGTAAATTCCAAATAGAAGGTAGATTAGATTCTGTTGATGAATTCAAAACTAATATAATGTTAAAAGGATCTTTAAGAGAATTACTTAAAAAGGTTTATGATATAGAAAGAATTTCAGCAAAGGTTGCCTTTGGTGCAGCAAATGCTAGAGACTTAGTTTCACTTAAAAATTCAATAATTCATCTTCCTGAAATTAAAAATCTTTTAAAAGATACTAAGTCTAATTTAAATCAAAAATTATATAAAAATCTTGATACATTAGAAGATATATATGAAGTGATTGATAAGGCAATTGTTGATGACCCACCAATAAGTATTACGGAAGGTGGAATAATTAAACCTGAAATTGATGAAGAATTATTTAGATTAAAAAATATAGGAACAAGTGGAAAAGAATGGATTGCACAATTAGAAGTTGATGAAAGAAAGAAAACAGGAATCCCTAGTCTTAAAGTAGGATATAATAAGATTTTTGGATACTATCTAGAAGTTACAAAAACTCATATTGATAAAGTTCCTGAAACATATATTAGAAAACAAACATTAGCTAATTCTGAAAGATATGTTACTCCTGAATTAAAAGAAATGGAAGAAGAACTTCTAAATGTTGAAGAAAAAATCATAAAAATGGAATATGATATTTTCCAATTGATAAGAGCTGAGATTTCTAAAAATATTAAAAGGCTTCAAGATTCTGCTAAAAATATTGCAACACTAGACGTGCTTTCGACATTTGCACAAATTGCTGAAGACAATCAATATATTAAACCTGAGATTAACCAAAGTGGTAATTTAGAAATACGAGATGGAAGACATCCGGTTGTAGAGCAAATGTTACCTAGAGGATCATTTGTAGAAAATGATACTGTAATGGATAATTTTGGAGAAACATTCCATATTATTACAGGACCTAATATGTCTGGTAAATCTACATATATGAGACAGGTTGCACTAATTAATTTACTTGCACAAATTGGATCATTTGTTCCAGCATCTTTTGCGAATATTTCTATTGCAGACAAAATATTTACTAGAATTGGAGCAACAGATGATGTTTCTATGGGTGAATCAACGTTTATGGTTGAAATGAATGAAGTTGCTAATATATTAAATAATGCAACTAAAAACTCTCTTATAATTTTAGATGAAGTTGGAAGAGGTACTTCTACATATGATGGTATGAGTATTGCATGGGCAGTTGTAGAATATATTGCTGACAAAACTAAGATAGGTGCTAAATCATTATTTGCAACGCATTACCATGAATTAATAGGATTAGAAGATAAATTAGAAGGTGTAAAAAATTATTCTGTAGATGTAAAACAACAAGGTGGAGATGTTATATTCCTTCATAAGCTAGTAAAAGGTGGAACTGATGAGTCTTTTGGAACATATGTTGCAAAACTTGCAGGAATACCACAAGAAACTGTTAGGAAGGCTAGAAATATTTTAAGAAATATAGAGAAAAAAGAATTCGCTATAAAAGAGATAGAAGAAGGCTTTGATATGGAAAATCAATCTTCAATGTTTGAATTTAAATATGATGAAATATTGAAATTCCTAAATAGAATTGATATAAATAATACAACGCCTGTAGATGCTTTGAAAATTTTAGGTGAATTAAAAGATAAATTAAATGAGGAATAGAATGGCAAAAAAGAAAAGAAAAGATAAAAAACAAAAACATAATAGAGGTTTAAAATCTCTGTCTGTTTTTTTAACAATATTAATAATATTAGTAGCAATAGTATTAGCTGGATATAATTATATTATTGATGAACTTTTAACAGAATTAGGATTTTCTAATTTAGATAGAGCTAATATTGGTATTAGTGATGATGCTAGAAAAATAGAAGGTGTTAAAACTGTATTACTTTTAGGACAAGATGAAGGTGATTTTAGCCAACAAGGAAGATCTGATGTTATAATGCTTGCATCTATTAATACTAATCTTAAGACATTAAAACTTATTTCTATTCCGAGAGATACATATGTAGAAATAAAAGACTATGGTGAAACTAAGATAAATGCAGCATATTTTTATGGAGGACCTGAACTTACATTACATACAATCAATTCAAATTTTGATTTAAATGTAGATGACTATGTTCTTATAGATTATGCTGGACTTGCTCAAATTGTTGACGCAGTTGGTGGAATTGAATTAGAATTAACGAATAATGAAATATATGAAATAAATAGATTTGTTGCAAAAACAGCTAGAGATGGAAAAATTAAAACTAAAGACTTACACCTTGATGCTGAAGAAGGATTAGTTCTATTAAATGGTGTTCAAGCAGTATCACATGCTAGAAATAGATCAACCTTTATAGATAATGAAAAACATGGAGAAATAGGTTCTGACTTTGCTAGAACAGCAAGACAAAGAGATATAATTGAAGCTGTTATAGGAAAAGCTGATAGCATTCCCTTAAATAAATTGATGAATGTTGCTAAAAGTTTTTTAAACACTGTTGAGACTTCAGTACCGAAAGATGAAGTTTTAGGATATTTAATCGAATTTGGATTAAATAAGAATAAATATATGAATGATATTAAATCATATCAAAATCCATCATATAGCACAGAAACTGCATATGATGACTACAATCATGCGGGAGCTATAATTGTGCCTTACATGGAAAAAACAAAGGAATTATTTAATCAATATATTAATGAAGAATAAAACAAAATAATCAATGTTATTTAAGTAACAATTTATCAAATACCTATTAATTTTGTTTTAGCTATTATAAAATATATATAATAGAATAATTTTAAGGAGTTAAAATGAACTTTAGAAGTAAAAAAGCTTCAGTAGCTGTATATGCTCTTTTATCTGTAACTATTTTTACTGCATTTCTTTTTTCGCTATATGTTGTTGTAAACTCAAGACATAAGGCTCAATTAGAAGAGACTAGTAAAATAAGACAAGAGATGGAAGATGAAGTTAGAAACAATGAAATTGAAATTGTAGAAGATCCGGAAGTTATTGATTTACATGACAATCCAGAGTACAACGATTTTATAGATTCTAATGATTACAAATTGATAAAAGAAGAAAATAAAATATATAAATTTACAGATGGTGCTGAATATATAAATCAGAATAGACCACCATTATAAACTAAAGAAAAAATAAAAATAATATACAAATGAAGGAGAATTAAATGTACGTTTTTAATACTATTACTATTAGGCCAAAACTACCAGAAAAGATAGATAGATTGGAAGAAATTGCTAATAATCTATGGTGGAGTTGGAATATCGAATTTTTACAAATCTTAAGAGAGATTGATAAAGATGTATGGGAAGCTTGTGAAAAGAATCCTATAAAATTCTTAAAAAATGTACCTCAAGAAAAATTAGAAAAAGCATCAGAGAATTTGGAATTTCTAGAAAAATATAATGAAGTTGTAAATCACTTTGATTCTTATATAAATTCTAAAACAACATACTTTTCAAAAAATCATCCGAATAATAAGAATGATGTAATTGCATACTTTTCAGCTGAATATGGATTAGATGAAACTATACCAATATATTCAGGTGGATTAGGAATACTATCTGGAGATCATATGAAGTCTGCTAGTGATTTAGGGCTTCCAATGGTTGGAATAGGTCTTTTATATAAGGAAGGATATTTTAATCAAAGACTTAATATAAAAGGTGAACAAATTTCAGAATATAACGAAATTGAAATTCATAATATGCCTATATATCCAGTTAAAAATGACGATGGTGAAGATGTAATCGTAAAAGTTGAAATTGAAGGTAAAGATGTTTTAGTAAAGGTATGGGAAATTGCTGTAGGAAGAATAAAACTTTATTTATTAGATACAGACTTAAATAAAAATCCTAAAGAATATCAATCTTTAACTAAAAAACTATATGGTGGTGGCCAAGAAACTAGAATAGCACAAGAAATTGTTCTAGGTATTGGTGGAGTTAGAGCTCTTAGAGCATTAGGAATAGAACCAAAACTTTACCATATGAATGAAGGGCATTCTAGCTTTTTAGTTATAGAAGTTATTAAAAATATTATGAAGGAAAAGCAAGTATCATATGAAGTTGCTAGAGAAATAGCTTTTTCTCAACTAGCATTTACAACACATACACCTGTTCCTGCAGGAAATGATATTTTTGATGTAGAATTAGTTTCTAAATATTTAAAAAATAAATGGACTGAAATTGGTTTATCAGAAGAAGAATTTTTAAAAATGGGAATGACTCCAAATGATACGATAAATAAAAGATTTAATATGGCAGTACTAGCATTAAAATTTACTGGTAAAAAGAATGGAGTTAGTAAACTTCATGGAAAAGTATCTAGAGAAATATTCTCTGAAGTATGGCCTAATACATTTGATGATGAATCATCAATAACACATGTAACTAATGGAATTCATACATGTACATGGCTATCAAATCACTTTAAAGAATTATTTAATGAATATTTCCCTCCATATTGGCAAGAAAGAGTTCAAGACCATGATGTATGGGAGAATGTACAATATATTCCAGATGAAAGAATATGGTCAATACATAAGCAAAGAAAAGAAAGTCTACAAAATGAGATAAGAAGAAATGTTAAAGATAGATTCTTAACTGGTGGTATGAGTTATCATGAAGTTAATGAAATCTTAAGATTCTTAGATCCTAATGTTTTAACAATTGGATTTGCAAGACGTTTTGCAACATATAAGAGAGCTGCATTAATATTTAAAGATATTGAAAGATTAACTCAAATCTTAAATGATGAACAAAGACCTGTACAAATTGTATTTGCAGGAAAGGCACATCCAGCAGATCAAGCAGGACAAGATGTTATTAAATACATTCATGAAATATCATTAATGCCTCAATTTAAAGGAAAGATTTTCCTATTAGAAAATTATAATATAGCTGTATCTAGATATTTAATGTCAGGTGTAGATGTATGGTTAAACAATCCTAGAAGACCAATGGAAGCAAGTGGAACAAGTGGTGAGAAAACTGCTGTTAATGGTATTCCTAATTTCTCAGTATCTGATGGATGGTGGGAAGAAGGATATAATGGAAAAAATGGTTGGTTAATAGGTGATATTAAACATTATGATTCACAAGAAGAGCAAGATATTGATGATAGTAATAGTTTATATAAAGTATTAGAATCAGAAATAATACCTAAATTCTATCATAGGGATGAACATGGTATTCCTAGAGAATGGTTGAAAGTTATGAAAAATTCAATTCAATCAATAGGACCTGAATATTCAACAGCAAGAATGATTATAGACTATTTAGATAAAATCTATATACCGTTAATAGACTTACATAATAATAGTTTTACTAATTTAGAAAATGTGTTTAATTTTATAGACTGGAAGAAAACTGCATATAGAGATTGGAATAAAATAAAAATACAACAAAAGAATAATATTAATAAGGCAATTATGGATGCTGGCAAAGAAGTTAAAGTAAGTGTTAAAGTTGACTTTGCTGGTGTAGATCCAAACAATGCTCTTGTTCAAGCATATATAATAAAGGTTAATGAACAAAACAATTTAGACTTAGAAAAAGTTGTAAACTTAGAAAGAATTGGAGAAGAATCTGGATGGCCAGTATATGAAGGAGATATTATCCTAGGTGAAGGTGGTAATTTTGCTTACACATTTAGAGTAATCCCTAAACATGATATGCTAATTAATCCAGCAGATATGGATTTATATAAATGGCTAAAAAGATAAAATAATAATATAAGAAAACAGGAAGAAAATGAGTGGTAAAAAGGTAAACACTACTATTGGAATAACTATAATATTAATGGCAATATATTTAATTATATTGCCTATTAATATTAATAATAAACTAGAATTAAATAGATATGAAAATATAATTGTAAACTTCTTAGAATTAAACAAATATATCTTAGTTTTAGTTTTATCACTTACTTCTATAGTTTTTGCTATTGGAAATAGGAAAGAAAATGGACTTAGAAATTCCTATCTATTATTCCCTATAGTAATTCTATCTTTCATACTTCCATATAAGGCAATATATATGATTGGACTACTATCAGGGATATTAGTAGTATATTTTACTAATAAAAAGAATTATGTTGCAATAGACTCATATTTTATATTTTCTTTATTTATAATATTAGCAACATACATAGCTGCATTATTTGTATCTACTTTCTTTATTGATAGAATTTCTTTGGTTATTAAAAAAGAGATTGAAAGTAATATTGGTATAATAGAGTATAAAGAAGACTTTTTCCAATATATAAGCCCTATAGATGAAGGTGAGTATGTTAATTTAAATATAGAAAAAGATGGCAAAAAATATTTTGGGTATATTGATAAAAGTGGTAATACAAAAATACCATTTGACTATGATTTTGCTACAGCATTTTATGAAATAGAAGCATATGATAAAAACTTTGTAATAGCTGCTGTTTCAACAGAAGAAATTACAGAAGTTATTATGAAAAATAAAAGAGTAGTTATGTCATATATTTCTGAATATGAGTCTTATGACTATGGTAAAAAAACTGAAGAATTTGAAAACATTATAAAGAAAGTTTTTGGAGAAAAAGAAGTTAGAACAGAGATTACTAAAGGTTCAACTAATATAATAACAAAGGAAGTTGCTCCAAAAGAAAGAAATCAAGAATATACATATAAATATAGATTAAACACAGAAAAAGATGTATTAGTTTATGAATCAGCAGTAGGAAATCCTACTAAATATGTTTTAAGAAATTCAAAAGAACCATATGCTGAAATGAAATTAGAAACAGAACATCTAATGTATAATGAAAAACATCTATATACATTTAAAAACAATACAATTCCATTTTATGATAGAGATAAAAATGAACAGGGTTGGTTTATGGAAGATGGTGAAAAAATCACATTAAATGGGAATGCTCAAATCTTAGATATAGAAGAAGATAAGGTTTTAATTAAAAACCATAGTAAGAATACAGCATATTTTATAGACTATAATGCAAAAGTAATATCACCAATATTTAGAGATGTAATTGTTGATGAAAATAGATATTTAATTAGAACAATGTCAGATAAATGGATGATTACAGACAAGTCTTTTAAAAAGGTATTTAATGAAGAGTTTGATGTAATAGATACAAGTTTACTTTCAGTTGGAATTTATTTATTAGCAAATCTGCCTGAAGAACTACCTTTTAATGAATACAATTATTTAGAATTAGACTATATGGTTGTGACTAGATCTGGACATGTTATATTAAATAGATCAAATCAAGTTTTTGATATACAAAATCAATTTACTGGTGATCTAAATAATGAAGAAGATATAGAAGAATTTATTGATGGACTAAAAAGTATTAAATATATTAATTTTGGAGATAGATTCTATAAACAAGAAGAATTATAATTTTAATATATTGTTAAATAATTCTTTTGAAATGTTGCTTTTTTGTAACATTGCTGCTATAATATAGTATATATGTTTTTAAAAGGAGCTTTGCAATGGACAAGAACAAAGATAATGACAATGAAATTAAATATGAAGAAAACTTATTAGCATCTTTAGGATACTACAATAAAAATAATAATGAGAAATTAACACCAAAAGAAACACTAGATAAACTTAGTGCTCATATTGATGTTATATCAAAACATAAGACTAATATGGATAGACTAGATAGAGATAAAGCAATTGTAGCTAAAGAATTAGAAATGGAAAAAAAGAAAGAGAAAGAGATGGATAGAGGCGAAAGATAAAATCGTCCCTATTAATTGAGGATTTTAAATATAAAAAACAGAGGCATTTTTGCCTCTATTTTATTTTGTGAAAACTAAAGATCAACTCTTGCAAGATTACGGAAATAAGAAATGTTACATAAATGAAACATATATAAATGTGAAAAAACTTGAAAAAAGACCTGTGGATTTATATAATAAATACATAGAAAAATTATTTAGGAGGAAGAAATGGCATTCTTTTTTAGAAGACCTGGAATTGTTAATGTAAGAATGGTTATAACAGAAGAAAAAATCTTATCTAATATGGATAAGGTTAAAAATCTTATTAACCCAAATAGCAAAAAACAGATCATCAAACTAGAAGATGATGCTTATTTTAAAGATTTAGTTGAATCAATAACTACATACTTTAAAGAATATCCTAATAAAAAAGATTTTCCAGCAACTGTATATAGAGTTGCATATGACTTAGTTGAATATTCTACAGCTCAATTTGAAGAAAATACTAAAAAAACTGAAAAGTTAATGAATTCTAAAGAAGAAAATGTTAAGTTGGCTAAATTGCTTACAGAAGCTAAAGAAACTGTTACTGAAAAAGAAGAAGGATGGATTCAAAAAGTAGGAACTTATACTGGTAAGTTTTCAGCATCTGTTGCTAAAGCTTTAACAGTATTAGCAAATTCTCCAAAAAGAACTGAAGATGAAATAAAAGAAGCTAATAGAATAATTGATTCAAGTATTAGAAATCTAGAATCAAACTTATTTGTAGACATTGATTTAGAAAGAATAGAAGATAGTTCAAAAGCTTTAAGCTTTATTGGAATAGAATTAGCTGATGCATTAAAATATATACCTACACCTATTGAACAAATAATAAAGAGTACAGTATTAGAAGAAGATAAGACTAATATTAAAGCAGCAAAAACTATTAATACAGAACCAGTTAATCAAGTAGTTAAAGCAGATACAATTTCTAATGAAGATCAGATGTATTATGAACAAACTAGATTTGAAGTTCAACCATCAATGTGGCAAAAATTTAAAAATAGTAAATTCATTAGAACAATGAGATATATATTAAAAATAAGAATAGTATTAGACTATCCTGCACTACCTGAAGGGAATGCAGAGAATGGCTAATAACGAGCTTTTAATTTAAATAATTGTAGAAATACAATTATTTTTTTTGCTCTTTTCTTTCTTGCATTCTGGTATTCTAAGTAATATAGTTTATATATAATAAAATGTAAAAAGTGTTTTTAAAAATAATATAATGAGAATTTTTGTAAAAGAAGATATAAATAATTTAGGTAAAAAAGAATATAATATTACTGACTTAGACAATATTAAACATATAGTAAATGTTATGAGAAAAAGAGTTGGTGATATTATTGAAATTGTAGATCTAAATAAAAATGCATATAATGCAGAGATACTAAATTTAGAACCTATGAGCATTAAGATAAAAGAAAAAATAATTTCTAATGAAAGTAATATTGAAATAGATATTTATCAAGGTATACCCAAATTTGATAAAATGGAATATATTATACAAAAATCTATAGAGCTTGGCGTAAATGCAATCTATCCTCTTGAACTTAAAAGATGTGTTGTAAAATTAAAAGATAAAGATTTAGTTAAGAAAATAGATAGATGGAATAAGATATCTGAATCTGCAGCAAAACAATCTAAAAGAGATTATATTCCGAAAATTCACAATAAAATAAATCTAGATAAAATAGATTTTAACAAATATGATTTAAATATATTTTTGGATACTGAAGCACAAAAGAGTATTAAAGAAATAGGAATAGCCAACAAAATTGATAATAATGACAATGACGATAATATTAACAATGTTAAAAAAATATCAATTATTATTGGACCTGAAGGTGGTTTTGCAGATGATGAGAGAGAATTTTTAAATTCAAAAGCTAATCCTATAAAGCTAGGCCCAAGAGTATTAAGAACTGAAACTGCGAGTATTACTATTTTAAGTATATTACAATATCTATATGGAGATTTCTAAAAAAAGAATGAAACAAAGAAAAGTATAAATCAATAAAAATAAATAGAAATAGAAATAGAAATAGATTAAGCTAAGATAAAATAAAAAGAAAATAAAAAATAAGAATAGAGCAAATTATAAAATACTATACTTATATAAATACAAAAGATGGAGGATATAATGATAAGAGAAGAAGATGATCTGTTTTCTAATAAAACAGTTATTGTTAAAAAGAAGAAACATTCTAAATTAACCAAGGAAGAAGAAAAAGTTGTAAAAGCTTTGAATCTAGTTATTCCACCCAAAATAAAAAATTTAAGAACAAAGGTTCAATTAATAGAATATTGGAAAGCTATATTTATAGCACTTTTGTCTATAGTTTTATTCTTTTTATACTTTGAAAGCCCAATGATTAATATATGGGCAATTAGAGCAATTGAAATAATTTTAACATTTGGAATTATATTTTTAGCGGAAAGAGTATATAGAAGTTTTAAAGAAAAAGAGTTTATAACTTTACTAGAATTAATTTTCTATAATTTTGCATTATTGATTACTTCTGAAATGCAAGTGCCTCATCCGCTTTTTAATGGAACATCTTTGCTTATTTTGTCTTTTTGTTATATAATATACTATATCTTTAAAGGAATATTTAAATCTAGAATTATATATGCTGAATATGTAAGGTCTAGATCTGATATAAAAGAAATATTGAAAGATAATAGAGAATCATACATATAAACGGAGGATAGAATGATTAACGAACCTAATACAGAGGAATTAAGAGAAAAAGTTAATGATACATATGAATTAATAGTACTAGTTGCTAAAAGAGCCAGAGAGATTCAACAAGGAAGTGAAAAGTTAACAATATTTAGACATCAACATCCACTTACTCTTGCTGCACATGAAGTTGCAGAAGGTAAGGTATATAATGTTGCAGATCTTGATGAGTAAAAAGTAAAATGGATTTTATATAGAGTATGATAGTACAATATAATAAAGTCTATTTTTTATATAAGGAGGATTTATGTTTGTAATTTTATCAGGTGTAGCAGGTTCTGGTAAAGATACTGTTAAAACAGAACTACTTAAGAAAATATCAAATTCAACAACAATAAGAGCATATACAACAAGAGAGCCTAGAGATACTGAAGATGATTTAAAGAAGTATTTCTTTGTTACTCAAGAAGAATTTATAAGTTTAATTGACCAAGGTGATTTATATGAATATTCTATAAATCATGGGAATTACTATGGAACATCTAAAAAAGAATTAGATTCTAAATTAGCAGATAAGAAAATAGTAATAAAAGATATTGATGTTAATGGAACTAGAGATTTAATTGACATCTTTAAAGGAAAGATGAGAGTTGTTTCAATCTTCTTAAAAGTAGATAAAGATGAACTTTATGAAAGATTATTACATAGAGGTGAAACAGAAGACAGTGCTAAGTTAAGACTTGCAAGACAAGAATATGAAGAATCATTACTTACAATGTATGACTATGTTGTTTTAAATGATGATTTAGACAAGGCTGTAAAGATAGCACAAACTATAATTGAAGAAGAATATAAACTTATCGAAAATAAGGATTAAAAATTGTTTGTAAAAGTTATTTTAAATACAAAGACATTAGATTTAAATAAAACTTTTGATTATAAAGTACCACAAAATTTAAAAGATAAAGTGGTTTTAGGATCAAGAGTTTTTGTTCCTTTTGGGAAAGATAATTCTAAAAGAGATGCCTTTGTTTTAGATATTGTGGAAGAATCAGAATATGCAACTAAGGAAATATTAGAAGTTCTAACAGGAGAGTTATTATCTGAATCAAGATTAACTCTTGCAAAAATCATGTCTAAAAGATATTTCTGCAATATATCTTCAGCAGTTAAACTTATGTTAAATCCAGGATATAGAAGAGCTGCTGATAATATAATGAAGGAATTGGAAGAGAAATATATAATTTTTAATTATTACAAAAAAGAAGATATTGAAAAATATATTGAAGATCAAAAGAAAGAAAATAAGAATATAAGATTAACTAATAATCATAAATTAGTATTAGATTTTGCAAATGAATATTCTGATAAAAATAAAGAAAACATAATAGATAAAAAAGAAAGTAAAGATGAGATTACTAATGAAAAATTAGAAATCTTAGAAGAAGAATTAATTAAAAATATTGGTGTGAGTACAGCAATCTTAAATACAATGATTAAAAATGGAATTTTAACTAGAGAGTATAGGACTAAGGTAATCATTGTTGAAAAAGAAAATAAAGACTTAGATGAAAAGAAGATTTTAACTGAAGAACAAGAAGATGCATTTAATAAAATAATAAAATTAGTAAAAAAAGAAGAATTTGAAGAAGTTTTATTACATGGAATAACAGGTTCTGGTAAAACGGAAGTATATTTACAGTCAATAGATTATGTATTGAGCTTAAATAAAACTGCAATTGTATTAGTACCAGAAATAGGTTTAACTCCATTAATGTTAAAAAGATTTAATTCTAGATTTGGAAGAGAAAATATAGCAGTACTTCATAGTAGACTTACTGATAGAGAAAGATTTGAAGAATGGATTAGAATAGAAAATGGTGATGCTAAAGTAGTAATTGGTACTAGATCAGCAATTTTTGCACCATTAGAAAATGTAGGGATTATAGTAATTGATGAAGAACATGATGCTTCATATAAATCAGAAACTACTCCTAAATATCACGCAAGTGAAATTGCTAGATATTTTGCTAAAACTGAAAATGCAATATTATTGCTAGGTTCTGCAACACCATTAATTGAAAGTTATCATAAGGCTGTAAATGGTAAAATAGAATTATTAGAATTAAAGAATCGTGCAACAAATGCTGAACTTCCAGAAGTAGAGATTATTGATCTTAGAAATTATAATTACTTTATTACTAAAGAATTAAAAGAATTATTAATAAAAAATAAAAAGAATAATAATCAAAGTATTATATTTTTAAATAAAAGAGGATATTCAAGACTATTAATTTGTGAAGATTGTGGTGAAACAATTTCTTGTCCTAAGTGTAATATCAACTTAAGATATCATAAAGATGAGAATCTTTTGAAATGTCATTATTGTGGATATCAAACAAAGGTACCTGAAAAATGCCCTTCTTGTGATGGTGAATTAAAATTTGTAGGTATAGGAATACAACAATTAGATGAGATGTTAAAAAAGGAAATCCCAGGCTTAAAAACTATAAGATTAGATTTAGATTCTGTTAGAGCAAAAGATTCGCATAATACAATATTAGAAGAATTTAGAAATAAGGATATAGATGTTTTGATTGGAACTCAAATGGTAACAAAGGGTCATGATTTCCCTAAAGTAAATCTATCAGTTGTTATACTAGCTGATGATATGTTAAATATTGAAAGCTATAGAGCTAATGAAAATACCTTTCAAACACTGGTTCAAATAATAGGTAGAGCTGGAAGAGAAGAAGAGAATCCAGGAAAGGCAATTATACAGACATATAATCCAGACCACTACATTATTGATCTAGCTAAAAAACAGGATTATAGAGAATTCTATGAATCTGAAATTGAAATAAGAAGGATGTTAAAATATCCTCCTTTTACAGATATAATTCAAATATCAATTATTTCAGATAGTGAAAGAGATGCAGAAATAACTAGTAATAATTTGTATAAATTGCTTGAACAAACAAAGATAGATGAAGAAATTCAAATCTTCCCTGCACAGCCAAATAGAATAAACAGAATAAAAAATAAGTATATATGGCAAATTATAATTAAAACAGATTTAGATAATCAAAAAGCCTTTTGGTTAGATAAGGCGGTCAAATATATTAAGACTTCAAATACTACTATTATATCTCTAGATTTAAATCCATATAGCATATAATGAATTGCTAAAAATTGATTAAATCAAGCTAATTTGGTATAATATAGGTATTACGATAAAAAAGAAAGAAGAAGATATGGCAGTATTTACTAAGATAGTAGAAATATTACAAATAACACTTATTGTTGTAACCAATATTTTTTGGTTCTATCAATTTGTTATTGCTATTGCAGCATTAGTGAAGGTTAAAGAAAAACCTTTGCAAGTTGAAAAAAATCATAGATTCATGATAGTTATACCAGCACATAATGAAGAAGCAGTTGTTGGTAATCTAGTTGATTCAGTTCTAAAAATAGATTATCCAAAAGAACTATTTGATGTATATGTTATTTCAGATAATTCAACAGATAATACAACTAAAGTAGCTAGAGAACATGGTGCAAATGTATATGAAAGAAATGATCCAACAAAAAAGACTAAGGGTTATGCGCTAGATTGGTTTTTAACACAAATTGTACCAACATTTGAAAAAGACTATGATGCAATGATTGTTTTTGATGCTGACAATGTTGTTGACTCAGAATTCCTATACTATATGAATAGATCATTATCACAAGGTGAAAGAGTTGTTCAAGGATATAGAGATATTAAAAATCCGACAGATTCTTGGATTTCAGGGAGTTATGCAATCTTTTATTGGATGATGCATAGATTCTTCCATTTAGCGAGATATAATATTGGTTTATCTCCATTATTAAATGGAACAGCATTTATGGTTAGTATGGATTTAGTTGAAGAAAAAGGTTGGGATACTATTACATTAACAGAAGACATAGAGTATTCCTTACTTTCAGTAATTGATGGTGAAAAACTTGGATGGCAAACTAAGGCAATAGTATATGATGAGCAACCAACTGAATTTAAACAAAGTTGGACTCAAAGAGAAAGATGGACAGCAGGACATTTACAATGTTTAAGAGAATATACAGGAGATTTAGCTAAGGCAACTGTAAAAAGAAAAACAATGACTAATTTTGATGCATTATTATATATATTGGGTGTTCCAATGTTCTTAGTAGCAATATTATTAGTAATAGTTAATTTTGTACTATACTTTTTAGGACAAATGGGAGTAACAGATTTACTTATAAATCTATTCCTTTATTTCTTTACAATAATTATAATGCCACTACTTGGAGCTATTGCTACTGTAATAATAGAAAAGAAATCATTTAGAAAACTTTGGAAAGGTGTTCTAGGATTCCCTATATTTATGTTATCTTGGCTTGTTATAAATGTTAAATCTATATTCAAACCAAATCTAGTATGGGAAAAAATAGAACATAGTGTTTCTAGAAGTATTGAAGAAGTTGAAGAACATGGTGGTAATAAAGACTAGGATATAAAAAGTAAAAATAAAAACAAAATAAAAATAAAGTATATTAATAAATTCAAATACAATAAAAGTAAAAAATAAAAGTAAATATATATAAACAAAAAAAGAACTAATAGTTCTTTTTTTATTTTTATTCTTATTCTATTTCTGTTTTTTTATTATCTTTTAACTTCTTGTTTAATTCTTTTATATAGTTTAAATTTAATTTATTTTATATACCTAAAATTTTATCAACTTTTCTATATGCTTTATCAAAGTCATCTGTAGAAACTTCAAATATATTTATATTCTTAAAGTCTTTAAAATACTCTACGACTTTCTTATACTCATTTTGTTGATTAACACTATTATCAATACTTACTTCTTGATATCCATGCTTATCTTTTCTTTGTAATCTTTCTCTAAATAATTCAGTGTTTTCTAAATAAAGAGAAATATAGTAGATATCAAAATTAAGATTATTTAATTTTTCTGTTAATTTCTCAAACTCATCTGCAAAACTATATTCCTTATATCCTAGATTTGCATAAACATGATCTGTAGGAAAAGTTCTATCAAATAATAGATTTAAACCTACTTCCTCTTGTTCTTTTAAATATGCTAATAATGAATGATATCTTTTAGTAACTTTTTTCTTTCCTGTTTCGCTAGTATCTTTAACACCACTTAATCTGTATAAATCACATGCAGATATTTTTTCTCTTAAGTAAGTTGTAAGTCCAGTCTTACCTATGCCTTGTGGGCCTTCAATTATAATTAACTTTGTTCTTTCCATTATTCTCTCCTTATTTATTCTATAGAAATTATATTAATATTATTTCTTAAACTCAATAAAAAATATTAATAGATAAGAAAAAGTAATAAAAAAATAACAATAAATAATAAAAAATATTTTCATTTTATATAAATAATAATTTCTGTATAATATAAAAATATTGTATTTTAAGAACAAAGTTGATATACTAATATTGATAAAAGTTGATATCTTTTATATAAATTTAAAAGACAATAATAAGATATTAATAATGTAAATTAATTAGGGGGAACTATGAGTAACAAAATAAAAGAATCTAAGAAAAAGAAGAAAAAAGAAGTTCAATCTGATAAAGAAAAAACTAAAAATCAAATTCAAGATGATTTAGAAATATCGCCAGAAGTAGTTGCTACTATTGCTGGTGTTGCTATTTCAGAAGTTATTGGAGCAAATAGAATTACAGGTTTTTTTGATAACATTGCAGATGCCTTTAAAACTAAAAATAAAGAAGGAAAAGGTATTAAGGTAGATATTAAAGAAAACAAATGTAAGATAGATGCCAATATTATAGTTGACTTTGGAACTAGAATTCCAGAAGTAGCATTTGAAATACAAACTAGAGTGAAAAAATCAGTTGAAGCAATGACTGGTTTAGAAGTAAGAGAAGTAAATGTTCATGTACAAGGAATAAATATGGATGTTGAAAAAACAAAAGAAGAAGTAAAAGAAGATGTAGTTATAGATAAAGATCCTAAGGAGGATGAATAATGAAAAGATTTGATAAATTTATTTTATGGTTATTTTCTCTAATTATTTTATTTAATGTAGTATTTACAGCATTATTAGTTTTTGACCTATTTGGTGCAAGAGAAATATTAGAAGGATTACCAAAAACATACTATGCACTAATAGCAACAGATAAAGATGTTATAATAGCATCAATAGGAATACTTGCTCTTTTATTTATACTTGCTCTTAAAGGATTTCTATTTCAATCTAAAACTAAAAAAGATAAAACAGATGGAATATTACTTGAAAACAATAATGGTAAACTTTTAATTTCAAGAGAAACATTAGAAAATTTAGTTAGAGATATTTCTAAGAAAATAGAAGGTACAGAAAGTATATATTCAAAAATTTACCTAGATGAAAATAATGAGATAGTAGTTAATATTAATGCAATAGTATATCAAGATGCAGTAATAAAAGAAGTTACTAAAAAAATGCAAGAAGATATAAAACATGCTATAAAGCAAGCTTCTGATTTAGAAGTATCTGAAGTTAATGTTAATATTGAAAGAATTTCAAGCAAGGTAAGTCCTAATAAAAAAACTAAAGAAGATTTTTCTAAAACTAAGAAAAAAACAGATGAAGTAATTGCAGAAGCTGAGAAACTAAAAGAAATTGAAGAAGCAAAAGTCGAAGAAAAAGAAGAAGTTGAAATTATTGAAGAAAAAGAAATTAAGATAGAAGAAAAAGATACTGAAGTTGAAATAAAGAAAAAAGATAAAAATAAAAATAAAAGCAAAAAGAAGAAAGAGAAGAATGTTAAGTAAAAGCGAGATAAGAGAATTAACATTTAAATATGTTTTCTCAACATTTTTTTTAAAAGACAAAAATAATTTAACTAAAAAAGAATTAGAAAATTTTTTTGATATTAATGAAGTTGATGAAAAATACACAGAACAAATCCATAGAACTGTGTATATAATTCAAGATCATTATAATTATATTAATGAATCAATAAAGAAAAATTTAAAATCTGATTGGCAAATTGAGAGATTATCTAAAATAGATATTAGTATATTATTTTTGGCTATAGCTGAAATGCTATATGAGAATCTGCCATATAAGGTAGCTATTAATGAAGCGGTAGAGCTAGCAAAAAAATATGGTACAGATATATCACCTAAATTTATAAATGGTGTATTAGCTAGTATTGTTAGAGATGAAAAATTAGAATAGAGGAAAATGAAAGTACAAGAAGCAGAAGCAAAGACGGTTTCGGAATTAACTGAATATATAAAAAATAAATTTGATGAGGATGAACATCTAACTTCTGTTTTAGTTGAAGGAGAGATATCAAATTATAAAAGACATTATTCTGGACATCTATATTTTACTTTAAAAGATGAAAAAGCAATAGTAAAATGTGTAATGTTTAAATTTGATACATATAATTTAGATTTTGAACCACAAGATGGAGAAAAGGTTTTAATACTTCGGGAAAGTTTCTGTATATCCACAATCTGGTGCTTATCAAATCTATGTTAAGGCTATAAAAAAAGCAGGTATTGGAGATTTATATCAACAATATGAAGAATTAAAAAAGAAGCTTGAAGCAGAAGGTCTATTTGATCCTAAACATAAAAAGAAGATTCCTTTTATACCAAAAACTGTTGGTGTTCTTACTTCTAATACAGGATCTGTTATTAAAGACATTATAAATGTTGCGAGTAGAAGATTTCCTGGTGTACATATTAGACTATTACCTGTACCAGTACAAGGTGATGGAGCTGGAATAAGAATTGCTAAAGCTATAGAATATATGAATAAATATAAATTAGCAGATGTTTTAATAATAGGAAGAGGTGGAGGATCATTAGAAGACCTATGGCCTTTTAATGAAGAAATACTTGCTAGAACTATATTTAATTCAGAAATTCCAATTATATCTGCAGTAGG
>CAZMFV010000002.1:26273-42076 GCA_964565695.1 uncultured Lachnospiraceae bacterium | reverse complement strand
AGATGAAACAACAACTTTAACTTTGTCTTTTTTCGCTATGTTTTCGCTCTTTTCCTTATTATTTTCATCATTATTATTTTGCATAATTTTCCTTATTTTTTAATAATTTTACTTCCATTATCTTGATCAATAATTTCAAAGCCTTTAACAAGTATTTCATTTCTTAATTTATCAGCAGTTTCAAAATCTTTATTTTCTCTTGCAAGGTCTCTTTCTTTTTGTAATTCTATAACATCTTCAGGGATCTCTATATTGTCATCTTTCATTTTATCTAAATCAAAACTTAAGAATGTTTCAAATTTATCTATTAATTTTGCTATTTGGATATTTTTTTCTTCATATCTAGCAGCATCCCATAATACTGATAAAGCAACCGATGTATTTAAATCATCATTGATTGCATTTAAAAATCCATCATCCCATTCTTTAATTTTCTTATTTAATTTTTCACCTGCACTATTATCTGCATTTTTATGTTCTTGGTAAAGTTTTCTTAGTCTCTTTAGTGATGTTTGTGCAGAATTTAATGCTTCAAAAGTAAAATTAGTTTTAGTTCTATAATTTGATGTATAAATAAAATATCTGAAATCTATTGGTGAAAATCCATTTTCGATTATATCAGGTACAATATATACATTTCCTATAGACTTACTCATTTTCTCATTATTTACTACTAAGAATTCTGAATGCATCCAGTAATTTGATGGATTGTCACCACTATGTCCTTTAGATTGAGCTATTTCATTTTCATGATGGAATCTAATATGATCAACACCACCAGTATGTATGTCAAAAGGTTTACCTAAATGTTTTTCAGAAATTACTGAACATTCTAAATGCCACCCAGGATATGCTTCTCCAAAAAAACTATCCCATTTCATAATGTGATTTTTAGGTGCCTTAATCCATAATGCAAAATCTGTTAGATTTCTTTTTTCTGTATCTTTTTCTGATAGTACACCATATTTATCTAATTTTGATGTATCAAAATATATTGTATTAGAAGTTTCATATGCAAATCCTTTTTCTAACAATGTTTTTACATATTCTTCCATATCTGCTATTTCATCTGTTGCTCTTACAACTTGTTCTGGATATTCAATATTTAATTTTTCCATGTCTTCAAAAAATAATTTTTCGTAATATCTTGCTATTTCTTCAGGAGTTTTTCCTTCTCTCCTTGAAGCTAATATCATCTTGTCTTCTCCAGTATCACCATCTGATACTAGATGCCCAACATCAGTTATATTCATAAGTTGTTTAACTTTGTATCCATTGTATTTAAAAAGTTTTCTTAATGTATCATTAAATATATATGTTTTTAAATTACCTATATGTGCTCTATTATATACTGTTGGGCCACAAGAATATATTTTAACTTCTTTATCTTTTATTGGTTTAAATTCTTCTTTTTTTCTATTTAAAGTATTATATAAATATATTTTCATTTCTTCCTCTATGGCTCATTAGGAGGATCTACATCTGGATCAGGATCTGGGTCTGGATCTGTTTGATTTCCATTATCATCACCATTGTCATCTCCATTGTTTCCTCCATCATTTTCTTCATCTTCAGCTTCTTCTTTTAATTTCTTTATTCTAGCTAAAGCATTGTCTAATTTCGTTTTATTTACATTTGATACTAAAGCTCTTGCTTTAGTATTTAATGCTGTATATTTGGCATTTGCTGCATTTACACTTCCTTCATCACCTAGTGTTAATGAACTAATACTTGGTAATGCTGCAATTAATTTATTTACTTCATCAGCATTTTTCTTATCAGTATTTCCAGCTTCAGTACATTTATTACATTTTTTAGTAGGTGCTGTATATTTTAAATCTCCTGCTGCTAATCTATTATCCTTTTTCAAGAACACTTTCTTTTCTTTTTCTAAACAGTGTTTTGTAGGTAGTAATCCAGATACCTTACACACTTCTACTTCTTCATGATGATTACATGTTTCTGATGGAGTTGTTCCTGCAGCAAAGTATTCTGAATAAACTCTAGACCCTCTAGGATCTTTAGAACAGAATTTACTTGGCTTTAATCCTGAATCCCTACAGACTGCAACTTGAACTATTCCTTCTGGTTCTTCAAATCTTGCTCCTTCATCATAAAACTTATTATGAATCGCACGCATATTATCTCTCCAAATTAAACCAGCTGGATTGATACCACCCCAGTAAATTGTTTCTGCAACATCAAATCCATACCAAACTGCACAAGTTAATTTTGGAGTAAATCCACATAGCCATCTATCATAGTCATCATTTGTTGTTCCTGTTTTAACACCAGTTTCAAATCCTGAAACACTAGCATAATTACCAGTTCCCTCAGCTCCTGTAACAGTTGATGTCATCATTTTCTGCATTATGAATGCATTTTGAGGACTTAGAACTCTTTCCTTTTTTTGCTGTGGTTTCATTACAGTTTTTCCATCAGCATTTTCTACTTTTAATACAAATGTTGGTTCAATAAATTCTCCACCATTTGCCATTGCAGCATAAGCTCCAGCTACCTGTGTTGAAGAAACTCCATATGTAAGTCCACCTAGAGCCAATGATGCTATATTTAAATCATCTTCAACTATCTTAAATCCAACAGATTTTAAATAATCTGCTGATACTTCTTCACCCATTTCAGCAACAGCTTTTAAGAATATAATATTATTTGATACTTCAATACCTTTTCTAATATTAGTATATCCTCTGAAACCATGTCCAAAATTATTATATCCACCATATGAAACATCATCATATACGGTTGCAGCAGTTAATGTACCACTTTCTAATCCTGGTGCAGCTACACCTATAGGTTTCATTGAAGAACCTAATTGTCTTAATGTTCTAGTTGTTCTATTCCAATCACCCTTAGTCATCAGAACTTCTTCACCTAAGCCACCTACAGCAGCAACTACTTGTCCTGTTTTATGATCTATAATTGTAGCTGATGCTTGTGAATGTGCACCCTTTGTTCTATTACTTTTAAGAATGTAATAGTCATCTTTCATGTTATCTTCAACTAATTTTTGCATTCCTGAATTTTGAGTTGTATATATTTTGTATCCACCATTATATAGTTGAAGTTCTGCTAATTCTCTTGTTATTTCTTTCTCTTTTTGAATCATTCCAAGAACTTCATCAATAGCTGCATCTGTTATATATGAATACTTTAATGTTGATTTAGATTTTCCACCTTGTTTAAATTTTAGGCCTTTTTCTAATTCTTTTACTGCTTCTTCATAGTCATCTTTAGATATCCATTTTAAGTCTTTATATATTTTGTCTAGAACAGTCATAGTTCTATTTTCAATAAGTTTTCTGTTTTCTTCTTTTAGTTTTTCAATTTTTGCTTTTTTCTTATCTTTTTTAGCAATTGATGAATCATCATCAATTTTCTTTGCTTCTTTTTCATCTAGATCTTCTTCAAAGAAGTTAAAAGGATTGTATGCATTTGGCATATGGTTTATTCCTGCTAAAAATGCAGATTCAGCCATTGTTAAATCCTTTTGAGACTTATTAAAATAATAGTCTGAACCAAGTGCAACACCATGTATATTGTCTCCACCAATAAAGATTACATTTAAATAAAGTTCTAAAACTTGTTCTTTAGAAATTTCTTTTTCTACTTGTAATGCACGAGTAATTTCTCTAACTTTTCTTTTCCAACTTCTTTCATCATCTTCAGTTATATTTTTAATTAATTGTTGTGTTAATGTACTTGCACCATAATCTGAGTCTCCACCTCTAAAAAGGTATTGTGCTGTTGCTCCAAATGTTCTTTTATAGTCAACACCACTATGTTTATAGAATCTTTCATCCTCTATTGCAATGTACATTTTAGGTAGATATTCTGGCATATCTGATAATGTAACTATTTCTCGTTTCTCATCATCAGAAAGAGTTGCTACAAGTTTTCCACTTCTGTCATATACTGTAGAATTTTGATTTTCTATAATTAAATCTTCCTTAGTTAATGCTTTTTCATTACCAAAAACCCCATAGATATATGCTAAAACTACACCTATTCCAGTTAAAACTAAAAGCAGTGATAATATTACAAAAACTCTTAAAAATATTCTAAATTTAGATAATTTTTTCTTTCCCTTTTTTCCTTTTTTACCCTTGTTTTTTCTATTGTCTTTAGTCATATCTTTCTTTGATCTTTTTCTTTTTTTCATACTACGTGGCATCTCAACATCCTCTTCATTTGATTTTTCTGAATTATTTAAAAATGCAACATTATATTCTGTATTTTCTTCTATTTTAGTTTGAGTAGATTCTTTTGAATCGAAATTAATTTCGCTAGTTTTATCATCTAACTTCTTATTTTCTTCTTTATTTAATTTAGAATCAATTTCTTCAACATCTACAATCCTAGTAACATCATCACTAGAAATATATCTATCACCAAATAGATCTTCTAATTCCTTAATTTTCTCTAATTGTTCATTAGCCATTTCTTCAACAGAATTGTCTTTATCATTACTATTGTTATCATTTTTCCCCATATAAACCTCTTATATTCTAATTCATTTTATTATATTATATAAGTCTTTAAAAATAAAGATTTATATCTAAAATTAGAACTTATATTTACATTCTTTAGTATATAATAAAAAAGCAATAATTACAAAAGAAATCAATAAATAAATCTTGTTTTTTCTACTTTATTTAGTAAGTATTTATCTAATATTTATTTACTATTAATTTATTACTAGTTTACTATTTCTTTACTGTTTGCTTACTCTTTATTTATTGTTTATTTCTAAATTAAAAGAGAACATTTACATGTTCTCTTATTATATTTAATTATTATATCCTAATTGTATTTTATTTATTAATTATATATTGTTTGTTAATAATACATCTTTATTAAAATTAATTATTTTTTCCAAAATTTAATTTCAGGATTTATAATGTCTAAATCTTTATCTGTCATTTTAAATTGGAATAAAGTCTTTGATAGATCATCATCTAATTGGATTAAATCATATGTAAAGTATAGATTTTCTATTTCAATTTTATTTAATAAAATAGTCTTATAGATTTCAGCCATATGCTTCTTATCTTCTGCTACTATAACTAAATCATATTTTTTAGTATTTGCTGCTGTTTTAAAGAAATCTGCAAGAATTTTTAATCTAACTAAAAGATCTTGATCATCATTGTCTCTTCTAATAGATTCAACTAAAACATTCATAGTGCTTTTTCCACTCTTATATTCAACTAATCCTTTTACTACAAGTTTTCTATTATATTGTTTAGAAACAATTTCAAAATTCGCTTCATCTGAAGAATAATTTGGATTTTTAAGTATATGTGAAACAATCATTTGATTTGCAGATAGTCTTCTTTTAATGCTATCTACTTCCTTTGTATTATCTGTTGTTTTCCAATCAGATTCAATATTTCTTGCTTCTAATAAATATTTACCATTCTTTTCTAATGAATAAACCTTGTAAGCAGATTGCTCATCAAAAGTAGAAAAATATGCTCTTGTAAGCAATTTACCTTTTAACATTTGATCTAATTTTCTTGAAAGCTTTTTAGTATTCTTAAAATCATGTCCTTGTTTTACAAGTAATTGATGAATTTGTCTAGAAGTCATAAATTCATATTTGTTAACTAATTTTAGAATGTCATATTCTAATTCTCCTAGATGACCTCTTTGGATTTTAGATACTACTTGATTGATAGATACATAGCCATCATATCCATCAAAGAATTTCTTTTCACCTTTTATTATCCTGAATGGTGACTCATCAGCTTGAATTTCATTATCTTTAATCATAATTCCTCCTATATTAAAAATTTTTTCAATATATTTAACAGCAATTCAAAATATTTATTGCTTTAAATCAACTTATTTTATGTTTAACTTCCTAGCCTTTGTATTATAGATATAGTCTATCTCACTTTTATCAAGTTGTCTATACTCTCCAGTTTTAAGATTCCCAATTGTAATATTACCAACTTTAGATCTATGTAAATATTCTATCTTTAATCCTAATGCTTCAAACATTCTTCTCACTTGTCTATTTTTACCTTCATGTATTTGAATTTCAATCTTAGATTGATTTTTCTTTTTATTAAACTCTAAGATTTTCGCCTCAGCTTTTAAAGTCTTATATCCATCGTCTAGTATAACACCATTTCTTAAAAGATTTAATTTACCATCACCAAGTCTACCTTTTATTGTAACAATATATGTTTTAGTAATCTCATATGATGGATGTGTAATTCTATTAATAAATTCACCATCATTAGAAAATATTAGTAAACCAGATGTATACATATCTAATCTTCCTGCAGAAACAATTCTTTTATCTGTTTTAATTAAATCAACAACCTTAGGTCTATTAAATTGTTCATCATTTGTCGTAATATATCCTAATGGTTTATTTATAAGAAAGTATTCATAATCATCTTTTTTTAATACTTTCCCATTGTATTCAACAATGTCATTTTTTCCTACCTTTGTTCCAAACTCTGTTACTATACTTCCATTAACTTTAATTTTTCCAGAAGCAATTAACTCATCAGCCTTTCTTCTTGAACAAAGACCTGTTGATGCAATATATTTCTGTAATCTTTCTTTTACTTCTTCATTAACATTATTTTTACTGTCTTTATTATTTTTCATTTCACCCTTTATTTATTATTTAATTCAATTTTCTTATTTATTTTTATTTGTTTTTGATTTTCAATATTTTTTGCTTTATTTAATTTAATCTTTTTATAATATTATTTAATTCATCTGGTAGTTCAGAATTAATTTTTAGTTTATTACCATTTATATTATCAAATTCAAGATAGCTTGCATGTAAGAATTGAGATTTTAAGTTAAAGTCATTCTTTCCTCTAGAATATTTTTTATCACCTACTATTGGATAACCAATTTGAGAGAAGTGAACTCTTATCTGATGTGTTCTTCCAGTTTCAATTCTTATTTTTACCAAGGTATATTTCTGATATCTTTTTAATACTTCAAAATATGTAATTGCTTCTTTTCCTTTTAATGATGTTTCCATCTTTTTAAAATCTTTAGAAGATCTTGCAATAGGCATATCTATCTTACCTTTGTTTTCATGAATAATACCTTTAACTAATGCAGTATATTCTTTTATTATTAGTCTATCTTTAAATAGTGATTCATAATAGCTATGTGCTTTATTATTCTTGGCTATTATTAAAAGACCTGAAGTGTCTTTATCTAAACGATGAACAATTCCAGCTCTTTCTTCTCCATTTTTATTAGATAGCGGGTACTTATCTTTTAATACTGAAACAACTGATATGTTTTCTTTTCCAACACCAGAATATACTACAATGTTTTTCTTTTTATTAATAATTAATATGTCTTCATCTTCATAGGTAATGTTATATATAATGTCTTCTAGCTTACCAATATAATCAGTTGCTTCTATTTCATCACCTTGATTATTTTCTAAATCTTTATTCATTTCAGTTTTAATATTATCTATAAGACTTTGATCAATAATAATTTTATCCATATCTTCAATTTTAATTTTAGAATGGCTTTTTATTATTTGTCTTTTACCCAAATATACTTTTCCTTGCTCAATTAAGAAACTAGCTTCTGCTCTAGAAACATCATATTTATTTGCTATTAATTTATCAATTCTATCTTCATTTTTCATATATATCCTCTTTTACTAATATATCTATATTTAAAAAATCGTTATTATTTCTCTAATTATTTTTTGCATTTAAAAAGGTAGTACTACTACCTAAATTATACATTATATTACTTATTATTCATATTAAATGATGTAGATTAATTAAATTGTATTAAATAATATTCAATAATATTCAATTTTGAATAACTCCAAGTATTATTCTTGAATATCACTTTCCGTTTTTATGTCTTCAACCAATTCTTCCACATCTTCTTTTGGTAGTTCTAAAGTTCCTACAGAAACTTCATATGCTGTTCTCTCTTCGATTACTCCATTTCCTAAATCCTTATTATATGATCTGCTTTGCATTCTACCAACAACTCTAATTATTTGACCAGTATTTAAGTTTTCAGAAAATCTAGCATTTCTACCCCAAGCAATACACGGAAGGTAGTCGCTTTTGCCATAAGGTCTATTAACTGCTAAAAGAATATCAGCAATCTCTCTACCAAAAGGAGTTTTTCTATAAATAGGTTTTTTACAAATATATCCTATTAATTCAACTTCATTGGTAGTATCTAGCTTCTCATCTTCTTGCAATTCAGATTCTGATACAACTCTTATGTCTTTAATGAAAACATTTAGTAATAGTCTTCTTCTGTTTTCTTCTTCATCAAAAGAATTGTATGACCTTAATTGTCCATTTATTTCAACCATAGTGTTTTTATCGATGTTTTTTCCTAGAATTAAACGTTCTGAAACTATAATTCCTATTTCGTCGATGTCTCCGCTTAATCTCTTTACTTGTATCTTGCTATCATAAAACTTTTCACCATATATTTCATGATTGAACTTTATCTCTTCTGTAATCTTTCCAACAAGTTTTATATTGTTGCTTTCCATAGTATACTCCTTTAATTTTCTTATGTGTATTTTAAAAACGTAATACAATTATATCATAAAAAAGAGCCTATGTAAAGCAGTTACAAGCTTACACGGCTTTATTGTTTTTTTGTTAATTTAAAATTATTTTTATTAAATAATTATCTTTTCAATTCTTTTAGAAAGATTACTTATAAGTTCATAATTCATAGAATTCATCCATTTAGCCCAGTCATCTATTGTAATGTCTTTATTATTCCAAACAATTACTTCAGAACCTATAACTACATCATCAACAGCACTTATATCGATTATTGTAGCATCCATATTTACAGTTAAAACCTTTACTTTAATACCATTTAATAATACATATGCATCTTTAACAGAAGTAAAACCATCAGCATATCCAAAAGGAAGAATAGCTGTAGTTATATCATTTACGGTTTCTACTTTTTTATCATAACCAATATATTCACCTTTTTTAACATTGTGAATATGTGATATTTGAGTTTTAAATTCTAGTGCAGGTAAAAGATCTAAATTATCTTTTGTACTTGGATAGTATCCATATATCATTAGGCCTGGACGAACAAGATTAGATTCATTCTGATTTAAGTTTATTATTCCACCACTATTAGATGAATGTATATATTTAATAGTATTAAATTTTTCTTTTAAGATTTTAACTAAATTATTAAATTTTTCTTTTTGTATATATGTATAATCCATGTCATTAGAACTAGAAGAAAAATGAGTACCAATACCTTCAATATTTAAATTTGATAAGCTTTTTATTTCATCAATTATTTCTAAAATTTCATCATATCTAAAACCTGCTCTATTCATACCAGTATCTATTTTCAAATGTACATTTACTGTATTATCATTTTTAATATATCTATTTAAGTCTTTTAGAAAATCTAAATCTGATACTAATGGAATTAAATCATATTTAATAATTTCAGGAATTTGTTCTTTAAACGCTTGTGATAATATTAATATTTTCCCATTAAAAAATTGGCGAGCTACTATAGCTTCTTCTACAGTAGCAACACCAATATTATTTATATTAAAATCTTTTATAATAGAAATTATATTTTCAATCCCAATACCATAGGCATTAGCTTTAAGTACAGGCATTATTTCAACTTCATGTTCAGTATCTAGATTAGCCTTTTCTTTTATTTGCTTTAAATTATAAAGAATATTTTCTTTATTAATATATAATTTATTAGGATTGAATGTTTTCATATTATCTTCTTTTCTATTATTTATTTAATAATTAACTTCTTTTTCTTTATTTAGTTTTTTCACAAATTCATCTAAATTCATTTTACCAAGATCTCCATTGTCTCTAGAACGAACACTTATGTTATTTTCTTCTGCTTCTTGTTTTCCTAAAATTAACATATATGGAACTTTTTCCATTTGTGCTTCTCTTATTTTATAACCAATTTTTTCAACTCTTGTGTCTATTTCAACTCTAAAACCATCATTTATTAATTTTGATTCTATTTTTTTAGCATATTCTAAAACATCATCATTAATTGGTAGTATTTTAACTTGTACAGGAGATAACCATAAAGGGAATGCTCCAGCATAGTGTTCTATTAAAACAGCCATAAATCTGTCTATAGAGCCATATATTGCTCTATGTATCATAACCGGTCTATGTTTTTCACCATCAGCACCAATATACTCCATTTCAAATCTTTCCGGCATTTGGAAATCTAATTGAATTGTACCACATTGCCAAGATCTTCCAATACAATCTTTTATATGTAAGTCTATTTTAGGTCCATAGAATGCTCCATCACCTTCATTTAAAACATATTTAATTCCTTCATGTTCTAATGCTTTTTTAAGTGCATCTTCTGCTCTATCCCAAGATTCAGGATCACCCATAAATTTTTCAGGTCTAGTTGATAATTCCACTTCATATTCTAAACCAAATCTAGAATAAATTATATCAACTAATTTTAAAACACCTACTATTTCATCTTCTATTTGTTCAGGTAGACAATAGATATGTGCATCGTCTTGAGTAAATACTCTTACACGAAGTAATCCATTTAATTCTCCAGATTTTTCATGT
The DNA here is from genome assembly GCA_964565695.1 of uncultured Lachnospiraceae bacterium. Classification (GTDB taxonomy): domain Bacteria; phylum Bacillota; class Clostridia; order TANB77; family CAG-508; genus CAZCCM01. The sequence goes on along the minus strand of CAZMFV010000002.1, from coordinate 31,457 downwards.
CTGTGTACTAAGCCTAGTTCACCTCTTCTCATAGGTAGATCTCTATATGATACTAATTCTGTTTTATATTGAAGTATTCCACCAGGACAGTTCATTGGCTTTACTGCATAATCTTGATCATCAACCTTTGTAAAATACATTGATTCAGCATAATGGTCCCAATGTCCTGATTGTTTCCATAATGAATCTTTAAGCATTATAGGTGTTTTGATTTCCTTGTATCCAGATCTAGCATGTAATTCTTTCCAAAAATTTTCTAATTCATTTTTTATAACCATTCCATTAGGAAGATACATAGGCATACCTGGTGCTTCTTCTGACATAAAGAATATCTTTAGTTCTCTACCTAATTTTCTATGATCTCTTTTTTTAGCTTCTTCTAACATGTGAAGATGATCTTTTAACATAACTTTTTCAGGGAATGATATTCCATATATTCTTTGCATTGAAATATTGTTTTCATCACCCTTCCAATATACTGCAGAAGTAGAAAGTAATTTAAAGGCTTTTACAAGTCCTGTGCTTTCTAAATGAGGACCTCTACAAAGATCAACAAATTCTTCTTGTCTATATACTGATATAGTTTCGCCATCTTCTAATTCATTTATTAATTCTATTTTTAAATCTTCGTTTAATGATTCAAATAATTTTATAGCTTCTTTTCTTGGTAGTTCTTCTCTAACTATAGGGTAGTTAGCTCTAATTATTCTTTTCATTTCATCTTCTATTTCTTTTAAATCTGCTGGTTCAAATGGCTTTTCTACTTTGAAGTCATAGTAAAAACCTTGTTCAATTGCAGGTCCTATTCCTAATTCTGTATTAGGATATAATCTTTTAACAGCTTGTGCCATTATATGTGTTGAAGTATGCCAATATGCTTCCTTTGATACTTCTTCTATTTCATTATTTTTATTTTTTATATTAAACATTTTTTCCTCTTCCTATGCTCTTGGATGAGCATTTCTATATTCTTTTGATATATCTTCATTTAAGAATTGTAAGTATATTTGTGTTGAAGATATGTCTGCATGTCCCATCATATTCTGTATTGCATTTAGGTCAGCTCCATTTTGGAGCAAATGGGTGGCAAAAGAATGCCTTAATACATATGGATTAATGTCTTTTTCAATTTGAGCTTGTTCCTTATAGTATTTAATGATTTTCCAAAAACCTTGTCTTGTTAATTGCTCTCCATTTAAATTAACAAAAAGAGAATCTTCCATTTCATTTTTTATAAGGAATGGTCTAGATTCTTCTAAATATGTTCTTATTGCATCAATAGAAATTTTGCCTAAAGGTATAACCCTTTTTCTATAATCTTGTTCACAAACAACATATTCATCAGTTAAATTTATGTCTTTAATGCTTAAACTAGTAATTTCAGATGCCTTCATACCAGTAGCATAGGCAAATTCTAGCATCGCTTTATCTCTAACACCTTTTAAACTTTTTTCATTAGGTTGAGATAAAAACAATTCTATTTCCTTTGTAGTTAATATGCCTGGCAAAGATTTTTTAGGTTTAGGTATGTCTAGTCCTTCTGCAGGACTTTCATCTATTCTAGAATTTCTTAAAAGATATTTATAAAAAGATCTCAGACTTGCTGCCTGTCTTGATATCGTTGATGCTTTTGCATCTTCACTCACTAAGTCATCAAGATAGTTTTGTAAATCTTCTGATTTTAAATTAATCATATCTAAGTCTTTAGATTCAAAGTATTTTATAACTTTTTTCAAATCTCTTTTGTATGCTAATACTGTATTGTTTGAAAGTTTTTTCAATCTTAAGTATGCAATGTATTCATTAATTAAGTCATCCATTAATATTTATTTTCCCCTTTTAATTTACATAATAAGTATATTAATAATACACGAATTTTTCACTTTTGTAAATAAAAAATAGCTATATTCGCTATTTTTTATCTTTTTTTATAAATTAATACAATAATTTATATATTTATATTATCTTTATCTTTATATTGTTTTTATGTTTTACAATGTAAACTATTACTCCTTATCATTTTCCGTTGAAATTTTATCTTTGTCCTTATCCTTATTTTTATTTTTGTTTTGTTCTTTGTTTTTCTTACCATATACTAATCCATATTTGGCATAATGCCCTCTTGTATATAGGTAGAATACACCTATTGCAACAATTGATATAGTAAATACTATTACTATAATATATGTTGCTATTTGATCTTTTGAAGCTTGTCCTTCTTCATATTTATATAATGTAACTAATAGTGGTTTTCTTACTTCAATCATTTTATCTTTTACAGGATGTAAGAAAAAGAAAGTATTGCTTGCTAATCTAGCATTATCATACATTGTTATAAATTCTTCTTCAATAAAGCCTCTTATTCTTAAGTCTGTTAAAAAGAAGTAATTAGAATAAATTATTGCTGTAGATTTTTTATCTTCAGATATTTTTTTATTTGAAATTACTCCTAAAGGAAAACTTTCTGTTTCAATACCTTCAGGCATATCTTCTCTGATCATATCTTCATCTGTAACATCAGATACTTTAAAAATTGATTTATCAGAGCTTTCTACATGTGTAATAATTTCTACATCCTTCTTCTTTAAATCTTCTTCAGAATCAATCTTTAAGATTGTTGGAGATATAAAAAATGGTGCTGTATCTTCAAGATACATATCTTTAGTTATTTCAACATCTTTATTTACATTTGGTAATAAAATATTATTAAATCTAATAGGAAGTTCATCTACTTGAGTAAAATCATATCTGTTTCCATCATTATAATCTAATATACTACCTGCTGGCATTTCCACACCATATGAAGCTAATATTTTATTTAATCTAGGATGATCACCTTCTTTTTCATATGTTGCAGCAATTATAAAATTACCACCATTAGATTGGAATTCAACTAATTTATCATAAGCTTTTTTACTTATGTCTTTTTGAGGTCCTATAATAACTATAGTTTCAATTTTTTCAGAAATATCTTCTTTCTCTAAATCAAGAACAGTTGGTGTAATACCTAGAATTCTTAATTCAGTATATAGCGAAAGTGTTTCTTCAGCTAATTCAATACCTTCAATTCCAGTTAAAAAGGCAACTGATGCATCATCAGGCTTTTCAGCATTTGTAACAGATATTATAGAATTAACTAATTTTTCTTCTAATAAAGAATATTGTCTGTATGTTTCTGCATCAATTAAAACTGCGTCTCTATTTATATCAAAAAGAGAAATTGCCATGTCTTCATTTTCATTGTTGAAAACATATACAGAATAATTCTCTTGATAATTTTCTTGATATTCTTCTTCTATATCCTCTAGTTGACTATATATAACTTCAATATTTTTATTTAATTTAGCAGCTTTTTCTGCAATATCAGTAATAGGTCCATATTTTAAATTTTCACTTATATGTATTTCTATTTTTTCATCTACATCTTTAATAATCTTTTTTGATTCTTTAGATAATGAATACATTTTTGATCCAGTTAAATCTAAATAATATTTATCACCATTGAAAAGTAATAAATTAACAATTGCTATTACTAATAGGATTAAACTTATAATTATAATAGAATAAAGAGTTATATTTTGTTTACTATATTTTGCTTTATATGCTTCTTTATCTCCACTTTTCGTTTTAAGTTTTTCATCATTTTTCTTTTTTTCTACTTTTATTTCTTTTTCAGTTTTTATGTCTTTATCTTTTATTTCTTCTTTAATCTCATCTTTTAAATCTTTATTTTCTTTCATTTGTAACTCCTAAAATATATTTCTTTTTTTATTTAACAATAGAATAGCAATAGCTGTTTGAATTACAAATAAAATTAAAAATATAATAGATGTAACTATAGGTACTACTCCTTGTAAAAATGGCATAAATAGTAGGTCTTCTAAGAAAACACTAGTTTTAAATAAGAATAAAAGAATTGATTGTATAAGTACAGCAACAATAATAGAAATCCACTGATTTTTAAATAAATTATATATTATATTAGAAAATGCAGCTGAATTTAATATTATTAAGATTACTAATACATATAGTGAAATTGCTATTCCAGCATTTTTATATATAAATTTTTGTAGTATCATATCTGATAAAAATACAATTCCTAAAAATATTAAGAAAACAGATGTAATGGCAAAAATCTTACCAACTATTATTTCAAAACTTGAAAGATCAGATGTGTAAAGTCTTATATCTTCCTTTTTATCTTTAGGTCTGTAGTAAATTAAAAATAATAATATTGGTATAGCAATCACTATCCAAGCTATTAATGTATATAATGGTAATGCAAAATTAACAATTCTTATTAGATTGGTACTAGGACTAAATATATCCTTTATAAATAACAAACCATTAACTAATAACATTATTGCTAAAAGCAAATATGTTATGAAATTATTAAAATATGATTTTAATTCCTTTTTGTATAATTCTTTCATTTTATCTCCTTAATCTTTAGTAACTTCAATAAATAAATCTTTTAAATTTTGCTTTTTAGTTTTCAAATCTTTCATTTCAACATCAGAAGCAATTTTTCCCTTATTTAGTATTATAACTCTATCACAAATTTCTTCAAGGTGTTCTGCAGAATGTGTAGCAATTATTGTTGTAAATTTATCTTTTTTAGATTTTAAAAAGTCTAAAATCTTTTCAGTGTCATCAATGTCAAGTCCTATAAATGGTTCATCTAATAATATTATTTCAGAACTTCCTATATAGGCACCAGCAATAGCTAATTTTTTATTTTCTGATTTAGATAAATTTCCAATTAAATGATCTTCTATATCTTCCAAAGAAAACACTTTTATTTGCTCTTCTAAAATATTTTTCAATTCTGCTTCATTTCTTATTTTAGATAAAAATTTCAAATATTCTTTTACCGTCATGTCTCTATATAATGGAGATTCTGACATATAGCTTATCTTTCTTCTAGTTTCAAATATATCTTCAAATATATCTTTATCTTCTATAAAAATCTTTCCAGTATTAGGCTTTTTTAGACCAATAATCATATCAAGTAATAAGGTTTTACCAGTACTATTTTTTCCTAATATACCAACAGTTTCACCTTTCTTTATTTCAGTATTTAAGTCATTAAGGATTGTCTTTTTTCCTTCTCTTTTAGTTAAATTTTGAAGCTTTATCATTCCATCCTCCTCTTTGCAATTAAAGCCTTTATTTTTATGTCTT
>CAZMFV010000002.1:7347-26173 GCA_964565695.1 uncultured Lachnospiraceae bacterium | reverse complement strand
TGTTTCTTTTTAGGCCAAGGATTACAAAAGTTAATATAAATCCTTTCTATTTTGTCTTTATTCCCAAATAATTCATTTATAAAATCAACATTTTGCCTAACTAATAAAATATTCTTTAAATCTAGATCTAGACTATTATATTCTTTTAATATATTCCTATTAGCAATTCCTAGCATTGCTTCAATCATATCTATTGCAATATAGTTTATGTCTTTATTTAAACTAGCTAATTTAGCTATAAATGAGCCTTTACCACAGCCTAATTCTATATGTATGGGGTTATCATTAGAAAATTGATTCTTCCATTTGTTCCTAAATACACTTCCATCATGAATATAAATTTTTGATGCATTTAATTCTTCTTTAGCCCATTTTTTTCTTCTTATTCTCATTATTCATTGCCTTTAAAAGAAATTTTATTTTCTTCACCAATTCTTAGTCTTTTAATATTATCTCTATGTTTAAATATCATGAAAAATGAAATTATCAGCGATGTAATTAAGAAAGATATTAAAGGTCCTTTTATTATAAAAGAATCTTTAAAAAACAATGTAAGAACAACAAATAATACTGCAGCTGCCATTGAGCCTAAAGATACATATCTAGTTACAATCATTATAGCTAGAGCAAAAACAACAACTATAATTCCTATTTGCCAATTTAAAGTTAAAATAACTCCAATTCCTGTAGCAATACCCTTACCACCTTTAAATTTATAATAGATTGGATACATATGACCAAGTACTACTGTCATAGCTGCTATTTGAGGCAATATATAGCCATTATTCATATCAGTCCATTGAGCAAGAAATATTGCTATAAATATTGGTATTACACCTTTTATAATATCAAATATTAAAGTTAATATTGCTGGTAAAAATCCTGCTGTTCTTAAAACATTTGTTGCTCCAGCATTCCTACTTCCAAAATCTCTCGGATCTATATTTTTAAGTTTTTTACTAAATATAGTAGCAAAAGAAATACTTCCAATTAAATATGAACTTAATGCCACTAAAATTATTCCTAATATATCTTCCATTTATTCTCCTATTTATACATTTATATAAGTTTTATCTTTTATATATTTATCTATTTATTAATCTATTATTCTATTAATTTTTTATTTTTAATTATTTCTTGTTTTTCTCTCTAATAATAAATCTTATAGGTGTTCCTTCAAAATCAAAAGTTTTTCTTAAATTATTAATTAAGTATCTTTGATAAGTAAAGTGAAATAATTTTCTATCATTTACTAAAAAAAGAAATGTAGGTGGTTTACTTGAAACTTGATTAGTAAAGTAAATACTTAATTTTCTTCCCTTACTTGTAGGCGGTGAGTTTGTAGCTATTGAATCAAATATAATATTATTTAATAATGATGTTGATATTTTTAATGAATTTGCATCCTTAACTTTATTAATTAATTCAAATAAACTCTTAGTCCTTAAGCCTGTTAAAGCTGAAATAAATATTAATGGTGCATATGATGCAAATTGTAAATCAGATCTTATTTTATCATAATGTTGTTTGTATTCTGCATCTCTATTTTCAATTAAATCCCATTTATTAACAACTAGGATTATTCCCTTACCTGCATCATGTGCTCTTCCTAATATTTTTGTGTCTTGTTCTGTTACTCCAACAGTTGCATCTATTACTAATATACATACATCAGACTTATCAATTGCTTGAAATGATCTAATTATACTGTATTTTTCAATTTCTTCACTTATACTTCTTCTTTTTCTAATGCCTGCAGTATCAATAAATAAGTAATCACCATATTTATTAGAAAATGCAGTATCTATAGCATCTCTTGTAGTTCCTGGAGTTGAAGAAACAACATTTCTACTTTCTCCAATTAATTTATTTATTAATGATGATTTACCAACATTTGGTTGTCCTATTATTGCTACTTTAGTTTTATTGTCATCAATTGTTTTTTCTATTTCAGGTAGTTTTTCTACAACACCATCTAGTAAATCTCCAATTCCTAAGCCAGCTTCTGCTGATACAGGATATATATCTAAACCTAAAGAGTAATATTCAAAGATTTCAGGATCGTCTTTTTTAAAATTATCATATTTGTTAATAACTAATATTGTATTTTTATCAGATTTTCTTAATAATTTAATTATTTCTTCATCTTCCTTATGTACACCAGTTTGAAAATCCACAACAAAAAGAATCAAGTCTGCTAAATCTATTGCAGTTTCTACTTGACCTCTAATTTCTACATCAATTTCTTCTTTAGAATCATCTAATCCTGCTGTATCAACTAAATCAAAAACCTTTCCATTCCATTCGGTTTCTTTATATAGTCTATCTCTTGTAACACCTGGTGTGTCAGCAACAATAGATAATCTTTCACCAACTATTCTATTAAATAATCTAGATTTCCCTACATTAGGTCTTCCTACTATAGCTACTAATGGTTTCATGTCTCATTTCTCTTTCTATTATATATATAGATTTTATATCATAAACTTAATAAATTCAAGCAAGCAAAAAAATCACAACATTCTTTTTCCTTTATTTTTCAACATTATGCTTAAAAATAAATATCTAAATCTTTTATTTCAGTTATTGGTATTGCACCATCTAAAATTAATAAATTATTACCATTATATTTATTGTTATTAATATTTCCAGGTATTGTGTATACATCTTTCCCAAAATCCAAGGCAAATCTTGCAGTAATTAAAGAACCACTTCTTTTTTTAGCTTCAGAAACAATTACAGCATCAGATAATCCTGCTATAATTCTATTTCTCATTGGGAATCTCCATTTAAAAGCTCTAGCATCAGGCATAAACTCTGTTAAAACTAAACCTCCATATCTTACTATATCTAAAAACAATTGATAATTTTCTTTAGGATAGAATGTTTTTTTAGTAATACCTGAACCAATAATAGCAATTGTATTATAATTTAGAGCGGAAAAATGAGCATTTGCATCTATTCCCTTTGCTAATCCACTAACAATAGTATAATTCTTTTCTGATAAAAATTTGCTAATTGATCTTGTCATCTCTATACCATATTCAGAGCAATCTCTTGCACCAACTATTGCAATTGTCTTATTATTTAAGAGTTTTAGATTTCCTATTGCTAGAAGACAAATAGGAAAATCATCAATATTCAAAAGCCTTTTCGGATATAGTTTATCTGTATATTTAATAAGATGAATTCCATATCTCTTTATATATTTATAATAAATAAGAGCTTTATCTTTTATCTCATTAGATAATAATTGCATATTAATATTTTCATTATACTTTTCAGAAAAAAGATATTCATAATATATTTTTTCCACATCATTATATTCTTTTAAAATTTTGATTTTATTTTTATTTGAAATGTCTAAACTCATATACCATATCCAAAACAAGTCTTTTTTCATATTTCTCCTTTTCATATATCCCAATTCATATACCCCAAACAAAAGAAGAGAGTCACCCCTCTTCCCCTTTTATAATATTTAATATTTAACTCTTAAAATTGTTTTTTTATATTTAAATAAATTTTGTTTTTAATAATTGGTTTATACTTGCATCTGTAGATGTTTCTTCTTCACCAAAGTCTTCTAATTCTATCTCTTCTTCATAATTAATTCTATTAGAAAAAAGAGTATCTATTTTAAAATTAGAATCAAAAATTTTATCATATAATAAATAAAGCATTGTTCCTAATAGTAAAATTTGTAAGAAAATAAGAACAAGTAATAATTTTCTCATTTTTTTATCACCTGATTTTTTATTTTTCTTTTGAATAGGCTTATCATTCTTTTTCACCTTACATGCTACTGTTCTAAAATCATCAGTTGAATCAATAAATTCATCTACATTAGAACTTAATTCAGATTTAAAACCTTCTTTTCTTTCTTTCTCTTCAAGTTTCTTAATAATTTGAGCATATAAATCATTAGAATTCTCTTTCATTTTTACTCCTATTTTTCCTCTTTTTATTTTTCTTTTGTATATTATCAGAAGAATCTTCTTCCTTATTACTTTCTTTTACTAAATATATTATTGAAATTGTAATACCAATACTTAATAGTACTGATAGTACTATTAGAAAATTAGTATTATCCTTCACATCTTTTGGGTCTTTTACTTTTGGATCTCTAACTTCTTCTTCTATCTCTTCTTCAGTTTCAAGAATGTCAGATTTTTTATTGTCTTCTTCATTATCTTCTTTTATTTCTTCAAGAAAATCAGAATGTATATATCCAAATCCATCATTATATTTAAATTGGTACCATTCACCTTTTTTACCTGTTACATCTAATACATCATTTTTACTCTTATACCCTATAGAACTATATTTAGTTGATGGATGTGGCCTAATATTAACTTCATTATCTGTTAATTTAAATTTAGCTTCCATTTCTTCTATATCTTCTACATCTGGGATAAGATCAATGTCTAGTTTTCTTTCTATATTTTTAAATTGAATATTATCTAAGTCTAATTTTTTATTTTTCACTTCTGCATATTCAACTTTAACATCTGCTTTAACCCAAGTTTCTCCAGATTTATCAATCTTATATGTTGCTTTGATTGAACCAGTAAATGGAGATGAATTTGATGTTTTCTTGATTGATTCCATATCAACATATGTTAAATTACTAGATTCGTCAAGATTTTGAAAACTTAAGCTATATACATCATTTCCTACTGCATTAACCTTAATTTTTATAGTGTCTCCAACTTTAGGATTTTTAGGGCTTACTTCCATTTTTATATCTGCAGCAAAAGATTTATTAATACTTAAAACTAAAAATATTATAAATACTAAAGAAATAACATATATAATCTTTTTGATTATGTCTTTTTTTTGTAAATTTGTATTAATAGTCATAATATCCTCCTACATTTTTTCAGGTAAATTAATTCCCATAATATCACAAGATATTTCTATAATTTTTGAGATAATATAACTTAAATAAAGTTTAGTATCTCTTTCTTTTTTATCATCAACTAAAATTCTATTTTCAGAATAATAATTACTAAAGTTTTTTGTTAAATCCAGTATATAATTTGTTAAAATTGAAGGTTCGTCTTTATCTCTAGACTGATTTAATATCTCTCTAAATTTATATGCCTTCATAATTAAATTAGATGCATCATCATTCTCAATTAAATACTCCATATCAATATCTTTAATAGTAGGAATTTCTTGTTCTTTTAATAAATTATTTATTCTAACATAATTATATTGTATATATGGTCCTGTCTCTCCAGAATAGTTTAAAACTTCATCAATATCAAAAACTTGATCTCTAATTAAAGTTGTAGAAAGATTACTAAATATAACAGCACCAATACCAACTTTTTCTGCAATTGGTTTTCTTTCTTTTTCTTCAATATTATCTTTTTCTTCGATAACATCATATGCTCTATTAACAGCATCTTCTAATAATGCTTCTACTTTTATAACATTACCTTCTCTTGTAGACATTTTCCCACTTGGAAGTCTTACCATCCCATAAGGAATATGTTTTAAACCTTTAATATACTTTTCATCTACACCCATCATTTCAGCAATTCTAAATAATTGTCTAAAATGAAGTATCTGTTCTGATGCAACAACATATAGTGCTTCATCAAAATCATATTGTTCTGCTCTATATAAAATTGTTGCTATATCTCTTGTAATATATAGACTTGATTCATTAGATTTTTGAATAAGTGCAATTCCAAGACCTTCATCTTCTAAATCTATAATCTTAGCACCTTCAGAATTTTCTAAAAGATTTTTTTCATCAAGTGTTTTAATAACAGCAGGCATATCTTTAGAATATTCTGATTCTCCTTTTATTTCATCAAAGCTTACATTTAATTTTTCATATATTTTATTAAATTCTTTTAAAGATAAGTCTACAAATATTTGCCATATTTTTTTAGTTTCTTCATCACCTTCTTCTAATTTTTTGAAATTAGTTCTGGCCTTTTCTAAAACCTCTTCATCTTCATTACAAAGCTCATTTATTCTTACATATATTTCTGTTAGTTTTTTAATAGGTTCTTCACTTAGATCATATTCATCTTTCCAAAGATTATATCCTTCAATTAGTTTACCAAATTGTGTTCCATAATCTCCTAGATGATTAATACTATATGTATTATATCCTAAGTATTTATTAAGTCTAAAAAGATATGCACCAATTAATGTTGTTTTTAAATGTCCTATATGGAATTCTTTAGCAATATTTGGTGAAGAATATTCTACTAAAATAGTTTTTTTGAAATTTTCTTTTTCTTCGTTTTCATCTATTCCAAATTTATCTTTTCTTTTATTAAATTCAGTTAAAACTTCTTTTATTAAATCTTCTCTATTAATTTTTAAATTTACATAGCCAGAAACAATATCAACAGACTCAATTTCTGGTATATCAATAAATAAAGGTTTTAAATCTTCTGCTATCATTTGTGGAGATTTTTTTAATTCCTTAGCAAGTTTAAAACAAACAATTGAGAAATCAGAATCAAATTTTTCATTTGATTCCTCAACAATTTCATAAGCAATTTCATCACTTATATTTGCTTTGCTAATTAAAACATCTCTTATTATTTTTTTGTAATTTTTCATTCTTCTATCACCTTTGCTGTTAGTTCTATAATTAATTCTCTATTATCATCTTTAGCAATTATATTTTTTCTTATTTCAGAACATTTCTGACATTTATATATTATTCTTTCTTTACCAGCTTTAAATTCATATCCTATAGGCTCTAAAATCCCCTTACAAGGATTTAATCTATCACCTGGCACATTGTCTACATGTTTTGAATAAAGGCATTCTGGACAATGATCTCTTGATGTATATTTTAATTGTTTTACAAATGTTCCACAATTTTCACAAATAAATTCCTCATCATTTTTAATCATATATGCTTCCACCAATAAATTCTCTTAATAAAGAATTATTAGGAATTAAGCCTTCATCAATATCTGCAAAATATTTAAGCATTGAAATCAATCTCTTTGCTTCACTATATTCAGGTACATTATTAGGTATTTCTTCTAATAATGGAATTGCATGATTTTTTAATACAGACAATTCATATATTATTGAAGAATTAAACATAAAGTCTGCAGTTTCTTGATAAGGGAAAATATTATTTCTTTCACCTCTTCTTACAGAATACCATCTTTGTAATGTATCTAATGCAGAATATCCTCTATAATTATTATCTCTTACAATTCTTCTTAATAGTCTTGTATCTGTTGTTGATATTCTATTAAAATAATCAATATTTAAAACTGTTAAATCTGAAATATATACTTTAAACTTATATTTTGGATCAATTAAATATGTAAGTCTGTCATTTAAACAGTGTATTCCTTCTATTATTAAAACTTGATCTTTGTCTATTTGTAATTTATTTTCATCATTCCATGATTTTGTTCCAGTAGTAAAATCAAATGTAGGAACAATTATTTCTTCACCATTAATTAGTGATGTAAGATCTTTATTAAATAATTCTAAATCAATTGCTTCAATACTTTCAAAATCATATTCACCTTGCTCATCAAGAGGAGTTTGATGTCTTTCAACAAAATAATTATCAACAGATATAGTTACTGGTCTTACACCATCTAATCTTAGTGCTGTTGCTAATTTACCTGCAAATGTTGTTTTTCCTGATGATGAAGGGCCTGCAATTAATACAACTTTTACATTATCTCTTGCAACTATTTCATCAGCTAATGAAGCAATTTTCTTTTCATGTAAAGCTTCAGATAATAATACAACATCTTTAGGATTTGTATTAATAGCATTATTATATCTAAATAAAGTGTTTAATCCTAAAATCTTATATATTTCTTCATATTCTTTTAATGCATTTAATAATTTTTTATTGTTTTCAAAATCTTGTAAAACATCTGGTTCTAAATTATCAGGATAACGAATTATAAATCCATGTTCATATTTCTCTACCGAAAATATATTAGCAAATCCTGTCTTCATAGGCATAACACCTAAAAAGTAATTATAGTAATCACCTGAAAAATATAGTTTAACTCTGTCTTTAGTAACATTGTCTAATTGTGCTCTACCTCTTAATGTATTATCTTTATCCATTAATTCTTGAGCTTCTTCCTTTGTCATAGATTTAGGAGTGATTGGTAAATTTTCTTCTACAATCTCTTCTATTTTTCTTTGAATTGCATCTGTTACTTCTTTAGTTACTTCCATATTATCAAATTCTGCAAACATTGCATTTGATAATTGATAATTTATAGTAAGAAGCACATCAGGATATAGTTCATGTATTGCCTTTGACATCAAGAACAATAATCCTCTTATATATACAACTTTTCCATCATCATATGTTAAATCTAATAATTGTAGTTCTCCATCTTCATGTACTCTATGTCCTAATGACATAACTTCATTATTAAATCTACAAGCAATTATATATCTTTCACTTGATTTTATTTCCTCTTCAAAAGCTTCTATAATTTTAGAACCTTTCTCAACTTCTTTAATTTGTCCATTAATTTTAATTTTAACCATTTAATTCTCCTAATCTTTTTGTATTTTATTATTTCTTTTGTTATTTATTTTAATTTGTTTTTAATTTAGTTTTAATTTTCTTTTTTCTTTTTTTTGTTTTATCTTTAAGCTTGTACTATGCTAAATAAGTAAATTGAAAGTAATAATAGTGATAGACCCAGTATTTTCAAAAACATTGTAGCTGTATTTCTATCAGATGATGTAAAAAACCTTCTAACTAAGGGTCTAGCATCAAAAATTAAAACAACTGAGATACTTGCTAGTATTACTATTAATATTTTAATCCAAATCATCTCTTTCCTCTTTCAATTCATTTAAATCTAGGTATTTCATTATTTCTATAATGATTGTTGGTAAAAATATTAATACAATCATTATAGGAATATTATGTCTAGGAATAACAGTTAGTTTTAATATATCACGAATTTGGCTAACAGACAATGTTAAAAACATTAATATACTATTAAATATAGTTGCTAGAATTAAAAATTTATTTTTAAAGGCATCTGATTTAAAAATAGATTTCTTAGAATCTCTAACATTAAATACATGTATTAGCTCTGCAAAACTTAAAACTGTAAATGTCATTGTTTGAGCAATTGCTATTCTTTCAGCATCACTCCCTTCATTTGTTAAACCAATAAGGAAGGCAGCAAAAGAAAGTAATCCTATTACAACACTTTGATATATAATCCTATATCTAAAACCTCTATTTTCTAATCCTTTTCTTTTTTCAGCCTTTACCTTCATTATATCTTTGCTAGCAGGATCAACAGATAAGGCCATTGCTGGAAGAGCATCTGTAACTAGATTAATAAATAGAATTTGAATTGGAAGTAATGGGATTAAATCACCACTTACAATATTAAACCATTTAGCAATTTGTGGCATAAATAATATTGATAAAAATATAATTAATATTTCTCCAACATTTGAAGATAATAAATAGTGAATAACTTTTAAAACATTATCAAAAATTCTTCTACCTTCTTTAGTTGCTTCAACAATTGTAGCAAAATTATCATCAGTTAAAACTATATCTGCAGCTTCTTTTGCAACATCAGTACCTTGAATACCCATTGCACAACCAATATCTGCCTTCTTAAGTGCTGGAGCATCATTTACTCCATCACCTGTCATTGCAACATATTTACCTTCATTTTGCCATGCTTCAATTATTCGTAATTTATTAGCAGGTGAAACTCTCGCATAAACTCTATATTCTTTTAATTTTTCTTGAAATTCTTCATCAGACATTGAATCTAATTCTAATCCAGTTAAAACAGAACTATCTTCTTCTAAAATATTTAAATCTCTTGCAATAGCTTCAGCAGTTTTCTGATGGTCACCAGTAATCATTATAGGGATGATACCAGCATCCTTGCATGCTATTATCGAATCTTTAGCCTCTTCTCTTGGTGGATCCATCATACCAACTAATCCTAAGAAAATTAAATCTTTTTCAAAATTTTCATAATCTTCTAACATTGGTTCTCTATCTAATATTTTATATCCAATAGCTAAGACTCTAAGAGATTCTGATGCTAAGTGATCATTAGTTGATAAAACTTCTCCTCTATATCCCATAAACTTATATTCGTCTGTATGTATTGTATTATTAACTTCATATGCTGAAGAAATAGATAGTATTTCATCTAATCCTCCCTTAACATATACAATGTATTTATCTTCGATTTTATGAACTGTTGTCATTCTTTTGCGTTCAGAATCAAATGGAAGTTCTGCTATTCTTTTATACCAAAAGAATAGATTAGAATCAAAGCCTAGTTCATAACCCATTCTTACTAATGCAGTTTCAGTTGGTTCACCAGTAAGGCCTTCTTTAGAAATTTTCGAATCATTGCATAACATAAAGCCTGTTATTAATTTAGTTAAACTTTCACTATGCTCTAATTCGTCTAAATTCTTTATCTTTCCATTTACAAAAATCTTTTTCACTGTCATTCTATTTTGTGTTAGTGTTCCAGTTTTGTCAGAACATATTACTGAAACCGATCCTAAAGATTCAACTGCTGGTAATTTTTTTATAATTGCATTTTTCTTAACAAGTCTTTGTACTCCTACTGCAAGAACAACTGTTGTGATTGCAGGTAATCCTTCTGGTATTGCAGAAACAGCAAGTGATACTGACATCATAAGCATGGTAGTCCATGACTTACCATAAAACAAGCCAATTACAAAAATTACAAGACAGGCAAATAATGCACCTATTACTAAAACCTTTGATAATGAATTCATTTTTTCTTCAAGAGGCGTTTTAGGTTTTTTTGTATCTTTTAGCATTGATGCTATTTTACCTACTTCTGTAGACATTCCTATTCTTATAACAACAGCTTTTGCTCTACCTGAAGTTACAAGAGATGAAGTAAATAGCATATTTTTTCTATCACCTAATGCTAATTCTTTATCATAAATTGTATTAGAATCTTTTATAACAGATTCAGATTCACCTGTTAGATGAGATTCATCTACTTCAATATTAAAATTTTCAATTATACGAAGATCTGCTGGAACAAAGTCACCAGTTTCTAATATAACTATATCACCTAGTGTAAGTTCACTTGATTTAATATTAGTTAATATTCCATCTCTAATAACTTTAGCAGTATTTTCAGACATGTCTTGAAGATTCTCTAATGCTTTTTCCGCCTTATATTCTTGCTGTGTTCCAATTACAGCATTTAGAATTACAATAACTAATATAGCAATTGCATCAGTATAACTATCTTGTTCATTAATATTGATAATAAAGGAAATAATTGCAGCAATTATTAAAACAATTATCATTATATTTGTAAATTGTGCTAAAAACAAAAGAAAAAGATTCTTCTTCTTTCCTTCTTCAATTTTGTTATTACCGTATTTTTCTCTTCTTTTTTCTGCCTCAATAGATGATAAACCAAAAGTTAAATTAGTTCCAAAACCTTTAATTATTTGATTAGTGTCATAATTCCAAAAATTCATTTTTCCTCATCTTCAGTATACTCTCTTTAATTTTACATTAGTAAAAACCATTTTTCAATAATGTTTATCTTAAATCTACTATTTATCTTAAAATTAAAGAATATTAAAAGAAATAAAATATTTTATATTTTAAATTAAATTTAAGAAGCAATCTTTATAGGCAAAATAAAACAGACTCATTACAAGCCTGTTATTTTTTGGTGGAGATGAGGAGAATCGAACTCCTGTCCAATAACCATCCAAATAAATTTCTACGAATATAGTTTCTTTTTTTACATTAATATATATTCTTAAAGAAACAAAAAGAATATATACGTATTTTGTTTAATTTTTAGACTATTTTTACAAAATTCAAATAGCTTAAAGTCTGTCTATATTTGCACCTCTTATAAGACTCAGACTGTTTCTTTAAAGAGATGTACGCTAGTACTTATTAAGCAGCGTAAGCTAATTCTTGATTTTCGTCAATTATTATTTTTTTATGTGATTTAAGTGATACATCTTCACTACTCGCTTATTATTCTTCAGAAATTACCGTCAAATCCAAAACATCCCCATACAATACTAAATATTGTCATTGATGTTTATTTTATTTTTCTTTAACTTCTAGAATTTCTTTTCCATCATATGTTCCACAATTTGAACACATTACATGTGGTAATTTTGGTTCACCACATTTAGGACATTTACTTAAATTTTTAGCTTTAATATTTCTATTTGCTGCTCTTCTTGATGCAGTCTTACTTCTAGATGTTCTTCTTTTTGGTTCTGCCATTTAATGCCTCCTATTTTTTCTTCCCTTTATTTTATAACATAAAATGGATTAGTTGTAAAGAATAATCTTTACAACTTCCATTTTTTTATTAATATTTATATTAATTTTGTTTCTATTATTTTATTTAAATTAGTTTTACTTAATTTATATTATAATACAAATCTTTTTATTAATACTGTTCCTGCACCAACTATTATTGCCATTGTTAATGATATAGTAAAGAATGTTTCTGCAGCACCTGTTCTTATAGCAACAAGTACAGAAGCATCATCAATATCGTCTTCACCTGGTTTTCTATTTCCTGGTACAGAATCTATGTCTGGTAAATCATGATCATTATGATCTTTTGAAATTTCTGCAACATTTGTTTTTACACCCATATTGTTTTTATGATTAATCCATCTTAATACAATTTCAACTGTTGCATATTCACCTGGTTCTAGTCTCACATCAGCAAGGTCATTTGTAACTACATGATTTTCAGTTACCTTAGTCCATGTATTATTCTTTTGATCTTCTTCATGGAATTCTAAACCTTCTGGAATATAGTCTGAAACTTCTGTTGCATACCCTGCAACTTCTCCTTCATTATATACTCTTATCTTATATGTATACTTAATAGTAGTTGTATCAATATATCTTTCATCTAAATCTGTTTTAACAATAGGTTCTGGTATCATATCAAATGTATGTCCAGTATTTATATTTTTAGTTACTCCATTTTCTGTTATCTCAACATTTGTAACTATTTTCAGTAATGCTAGGTCAAAGAATGTTACTTTTAAATCTTCTTCATCAATATCATCTTCACCTGGTTCATTATTTCCTGGTGTTGAGTCAATATCTTCAACATCATTTCCATCTTCATCTTCATGATCAGATATTTCTGCAATGTTTTTCAGATTATTAGCACCTGGTTTTGCATTTTCATTAACTCTAAATACAATCTTTATATCTCTATAAAATACTACATCACCATTTTTATCAAATGCCTTTATTAAAGTGTTTGCAACATCTGGTTGTTCACCATTTGCTTCTCTTTGCATTGCTGCATCTCTTGATAGATATTCTGTTTCAATGTATTTAGCATCTTCAATATCATCAACTACATTCCCAGCTTCATCTATAAAATACCATTGATATTCTAAATTTGTATCATTGTTTGGTAAATATGTTAAACCTTCTGGAATTGTATCTCTTACCTTTTTAGCAAATCCTGATATATCACCTTCATTGTATACTCTTATTGTATATTCAACTATATCTCCAGGAGCTACAATAGGTGGTGTCTTATCATGAACATATGTAATTTGACCATTATTTATTTGAGTTCTCGGAACTCTTCC
The DNA here is from genome assembly GCA_964565695.1 of uncultured Lachnospiraceae bacterium. Classification (GTDB taxonomy): domain Bacteria; phylum Bacillota; class Clostridia; order TANB77; family CAG-508; genus CAZCCM01. The sequence goes on along the minus strand of CAZMFV010000002.1, from coordinate 12,541 downwards.
TGCTAAATCTTCAGCAATTAATTTTCTAGCATCAGATTCTGAATCAACCTTTGTGATAAATTTTCTTAATGCAAGATCAAATCTTAAAGGTTTAGTAGTTAAGTCTTCAAAGTCTTCATCATCTTCATATGGCCCATTTGGGTGATTATCCCAATTATTTGGTTCTGAATCTCTATCTATAATTGGATTTTTTTCTTCATTTGCATCATCTGCAATTTCTGCCCAATTTCTTAAGTTTCCTGTATATTGGTTGTTAGAATCAAATTCTCTTTCTTCCATTACAACAGCTACAATTTCAACATCAACATATGATAATCCGTCTTCTCCTAATGTAGAATCAAATTTAGGTATTAAATCATTATTTCTTATTTGTGTTGATAATAATGGTGAACCTACAGCTAGTATTACATTGTCTAAATTCGTAACACCTTGTAAGTCTTCTTCTCTAAATTTAAAATCAATATTTGGATAGTCAGCTGCAGTTGAATCTGTTCCACTTAATATTGCCCATCCATTATCTATATTTTTAGTATGTTGTGGTAGAAATGCTAATCCCTTAGGTAGATGATCTTTGATGTCTGTAACATAACCATCCATCATTCCTTCATTATATACTCTTATTCTATATGTAACTAAATCTCCAACTTGTACATCAACAGGAGTTTTAGGATGTGTATATATAGCAGTACTTCCTGTTTCATTAATAAGTGGTGTAACATCAACTCTTGGTTCTCTATCTACTGCATCACCAGATGTATTTGGATTTCCATCATCATTTACATTAGTAATGAATTTTCTTAATGCAAGATCAAAATATTGAGTCATTAAATCTTCATAGTCTTCATCATCTTCATATGGTCCATTTGGATGGTCTGGTAAATTTCCTGGTGTAGAATCTCTGTCTCTACCTGGATTTCCATTTACATCCTCATCTTGAGTAATTTCAGCCCAATTTCTTAAATTCATTCCACTGAATTCTTCTAAAACTATAGAAACTACTTCAACATCAACATATGATAATCCTGCAGCACCTTGTGCTGAATTAAATGCTGGAAGTAATTGGTTTTCCATAATTTCTGTAACTATTCCAACTTCACCTTTTACAATGTCTATTTCTAAAGCACTTATAGCAGATTCAGAAGCATCATATGTGTTTTCACCAGTTTTTGATGCTATTTGACTTAAGTCTACTCTTGTTAAAAACGGCATTGCTTGCTTTTCAGAATCTGTTAATACAGCCTTACTTCCATCTACACTCCATTCTTGATCAAGATTTGTTCTATGATTAACAACATATCCTAATCCTGATGGTAGATGATCTTTAATTTGTTTTACATATCCAGCAATTCCACCTTCATTGTAAACACGTATTGTATATGTAACTAAATCTCCAAGTTCAACTTGTAGTGAATCTTTCGGATGAACATATTCTGCTGTTGTTCTAGTTCCATTTATTAATCCATCTACATTTGGAACAGGAGCTCTATTATGATTAGTATTATTTATTTTTGTTATGAATTTTCTTAATGCTAAGTCAAAAGGTCTTAATATAACTTTTTCAAAGTCATCATCATCTTCACAACCTTTGTAATGTCTATTTGGTTGGTCTAAAGTTTGTGAATCATTATCACAACCTCTATAGCTAGGTAATAAACTATTATCTATATTAAATATATCTCTAGAGCCATCTTTTGAAATACTACCAGGCTTAGAGTCTATATCATATTCACCTTGTTCATTTATAAAGGCAATGTTTGTTAATTCTAATCCTGTTGGTGCATCTAAGTCTACAAGTAAGTCTACAGTTATACTGTCAACAAAACTCATATTATAATTGTCATTTCCATCTTTAACTGCACCTGGTATTTGTATGGCTGCACTTGGAGTATATAGAAGTACAGTTCTTCCATCAGACAATGTATCTGCTACAGTCCAATTTGTATTAATTCCTGGTCCTGTTTTTAAAGATAATCCCTTAGGTAAAACATCAACAATAGAAATTAAATGTCCATCAATTGTTGATTCATTGTATACTCTCATTTTATATGTAACTGTATCACCATGATCTACAACTAAAGGATTCTTTTTATGTGCATAGTGTGCAGTTGTTTGAGTATCTTTTTCAATAGCTTCATTAACTTCTGTTACAACAGGTACTCTTGAATCTACTTCAACTCCATTTATATGTGTAATAAATTTTCTTAATGCTAAATCTGAAACTGAATCTTTTCTAAAATATGATGCTTCCATTTTATCAAAGTCAGGACGTCTTTCAATTTGCACAACATTTTGGAAACCAGGATCTACTGCTTCATATATTTCAGCATCAGTAATAAATTCTCTAATGAAACTTACAACTAGTCTAACTCCAGCAACAGCATCAGGGTTATTAAATCTTAAGAAGAATTCACGATTCATTAATAATGGATTACTAAAATTATCTAGTAAGTTTCCACTTAATAATGTAGCATAGTGGTCTCCCATATCTTGTTTCTCACCAAGATATATTTCATAATCATTAGTGTCTGTTATATCTATATCATTTTGGTCATATATTCTTATAGAAGTCATTAGGCTTGGTACTGTAGTATTAATTCTAAACATACCATAGTCTACATATTCTTGACCTTCATCTTCAAATAATACATGGCTTAAATCAGTTGTTAAACTTGCATTATTAGCTAAAGGTACACTTATTTGACCATCGTATTCATCAACTAAATTGTGTAGGTATGCATTTCTAGCACTCTTATAAAAACCATCTTTAAAAGGAGTATCATCATAGTTAGTTCCATTTAGATCTCTTTTTAATATAGATGGATCTGATAGTCTAGCATCAGAAGTTGCATTCCATAAAGCCCATTGTTGAGCTACTTTAATATCATCATCAGTTAAATGCTCATAAATTGCTTGCTCTGTATTGTAGTCATCAACTAATGTATTTACTATATTATCCTTAAGGTATTTTTCTACCGAAGAAATTATAGGATGTATTTGAGTATTTTCTTTAATATAAAACTTATTAATTAAAGTTTGTAATTGTGAAACTGTTAAAGGTTTATGTATTAAAGCTTGTAATTCTGAATCAGTCATTTCATCTAATCTTCCATGACTAATATACTCAGTTCCATCAGGATATGCAGGGAATGGTTTTGTAGGATCTAAACAGTAAAATGCTGACCAATCATCAGTACCCTCTACTCCAGCAATATCTCTTATGAAAATCTCTCCAGTTCCAGCTCCATCTGGTGCACTAATATCGTTAGAAACAGAAGTAACATATCTGTTATATCCAGCCATGTCATACATTGTGTTACTTTCAGGTATTCTACCAGTTCTTTCTGGACCACCATTAAAAGCTTTACTTTTAAGAATTTTAACATCTCCAGCAGCGCCTAATCTTGATTGGCTATAGTATTGTGCTGTATTTGCTATTACTTGGATGTATGGCATAAGCATTACTAATATCAAAACTAAACTAGCTATAATTTTCATTTTTTTGTTTTTCATTATATTACCTTTCAAAAACAATATGTTTCTTAATAATTCTCTTTTAAAAATTTCCTTAGTATTCTTATATTATAACAGAATTCTCGCTTTAAATCAATTGTTTGAAACTCTTTTTGCCAAAAAGAAAAACATATTATATTTTTATCTACTTATATAATATGTTTTTTACTCATTTTTTTCAACCTAAACAGGTTTCACATTTTTATCATTCATATTACAACTGTGTAACATAAGTCTTGTCTTATTTCCAATCGCTTGGTATTGAATTATAGTTAGATAATTTAACACATTTATCAAAACATTGTAGCATTCTTGTAGGATTGTATGTATTCCAAAGAGCTGGAGCATTTCCTGTTAGATTTTTACAATTAAAAAACGTTCTATAAAAATTTTTTATATTAGGACAATTAGCAAACAAATTAGGCGGAATACTGCCAGTCAAACTAATACAGTCGTAAAATACGTTTTCAAAATTCGTTACGCTTGGACAATTACTAAACAGTGTAGGAGGAATAGTTCCAGTTAAACTTTCGCAATCAAAAAACAAATATGCAAAAGATTTTATATTAACAAATGAATTTGTTACTGGTGTAGGTATTGTGCCTGATAAATTTTTACACCCAAATGTATTTTCGGAATTAGGCCAACGGCCGCTAAATCTATATTCTTCTGCACCTAATTCTCCCCAACTTATTAATCTGTACATTTGATTTTTTATACTATCTTCAGTCCTATCATAACTGAAACTTTTTATTCTTCCTGCAATTTTTATAGTAAAAGCAGTATTTGCTGCTACATTATTAGATATTGTTGGCTTATCAGTTGTATATTTTATATAACTACCACCATTATTTGAAATTAAAGCAAAACCATTAGAATATAGAGTTATAGGCACAAAAATACCTTCATTAACAGCACTTTTTTTCATTTGGATTTCCATAGGAAGTGACCAAATCGCTGTATATGTTTGATTTTTAATGGTTAAAGATATTTCTGGGGTCCATCCAAGAAATACATATCCTGTTCTCGTAGGAGTTAAGTTAGGTGGCATAGTATTGTATAGAACAGATCTAGTTTGATTTGCTGTTGATCCACTATATGTTCCTCCTGCTAAATTATATGTAATAGTATAATTATTCATAGTCCATTGTGCTGTAAATGTTTTATTTCCATCATATCTGCTTGGTAAACTTGGACTCCAACCAGCAAATGTATGGTGTGTTCTTACAGGTGTTCCTGGTGTTGTTACATTTTGTGTATTATTTCCTTTTGTTGTTTTATTTGTTGTTGATCCACTTATATTTCCACCATTTAAATTAAAAGTAAATGTATAATTTATTGGTGTCCATTGTGCTGTAAATGTTTTATTTCCATCATATTTACTTGGTAAACTTGGACTCCAACCAGCAAATGTATAGTGTGTTCTTGCTGGTGTTCCTGGTGTTGATGAATTTGTATTATATGCACCAGTTGTTGTTTTATTTGTTGTTGAACCACCTATGTTTCCACCATTTAAATTAAAAGTAAAAGTATAATTTATCGGTGTCCACTGTGCTGTGAAGCTTTTGTTGCCATCAAATTTACTTGATAAACTAGGACTCCAACCAGCAAATGTATAATGTGTTCTTACTGGTGTTCCTGGTGTTGATGAATTTGTATTATATGCACCAGTTGTTGTTTTATT
>CAZMFV010000002.1:2674-7247 GCA_964565695.1 uncultured Lachnospiraceae bacterium | reverse complement strand
CTGGTGTTCCTGGTGTTGATGAATTTGTATTATATGCACCAGTTGTTGTTTTATTTGTTGTTGAACCACCTATGTTTCCACCATTTAAGTTAAATGTAAATGTATAATTCACTGGTGTCCATTGTGCAACATAGGTAGTATCTTCTTCTATTATCGTATTAAGTGGAGGAACCCATCCATTAAAAGTATAATGTTCTTTAGTTGGAGTACCAATATTCACTACTATATCTCCACTACTATATTCAATACTTTCAATTGTAGTTTTACCATTAAGCTCTCCACCAGCTAAGTCAAAATTAGCCATTGCCTTTCCAATTCTCGGAATATACTCTATATAGCTAGTACTTGAGATTACAGGAGCATTTAAATCTAATTCTGGAGCCCATGTTTTCTCTTCTGGTATCGAGTCTCCACTTTTAGTAAAATATTGATTTAGACTTTGATTTCTATCAATAATAAATTCTTTAAATATTTCTTGACCTTTATCTATGTATTTAAAACTTACAAGAAATCTATCAGCTAACTATCTAAAGTTTTATCTACCACTCCATCATTTGATAATAGATCTTTTAAATCAATAAGAACTAAAATATCATCTTTAAGCAAAGTAACTGTTTTATTTACTTCATCAATAGTTTCAATTTTATGTTTCTCAAAATCTTGTTTTTTAGCGTTATCTTCATTAACTTGGTCTACAAATAGACTAACTACATTGTCTTTATTTAAATCTTTATCTGTAACAATCGCTGATTTAACTGCACCACCATATTCTTTTATTTGTGACTCAGCTAAGTCATGCTTTGTTCCCTTTGTAAGACCTAAAAAATTAGTATCTAAAGTCAAAACAACTGTTATCCCTGTAATAATTAACAAGATAATAACAGTTATCACTAATGAAATAAGGGTTAATCCCTTTTTATTATTCATATCACATCTCCTTACTTTTATTAATTACATTATATAAAATTTAAAACAAAATTTGAAATATTTAAATTTCTTGTAATATGTTTTTAATAAAAGATTTAAAATCTCTTTAAAAATAAAAAAAGACAAATTATATTTAAATAACTTGTCTTTATATTCTAAATCATTAATTTATATGTTTTACTTTTACATATCAGTTATAAGTTTATTTCCATGTTCCTGGTATAGAACTGTAATTTGAAAGATTAGTACAATTAAAGAAGCATTGTTCTGCATTTACAACATTAGTTCTCGTCCATAAATTTGGTGCAGCTCCTGTAAACTTACAATTTTTAAAAACATATCTAAAGTCATCTACATTTAACTGTTTAGCAAATAAATTAGAAGGAATACTTCCTGTTAAGCCTGTACACCCTTCAAAAATTCCATTAAATTGAACAATATCTGGATTGTTAGTAAAAAGATTAGAAGGAATAGTTCCCGTTAAACCTGTACATCCTTGGAATGCTCTATTTAAATATTCTAAATTTGTTTGTTTAGCAAAAATATTAGCAGGAATAGTTCCTGTTAAGCCTGTACATCCAGAAAAGATTCCATAAAAATTATCAACATCTGGATTGTAAGCAAAAAGATTAGGAGGAATAGATCCTGTTAATCCTAAGCATCTTTCAAAAGTTCTACAAAACAGATTAGCCTTTGTATTATATCTAAATAAGTTTTCAGGAATAGTTCCTGTTAAGCCAGAACAATTTTCAAAAATAGCACTAAATTTTTCAGCCTTTGTATTATATCTAAATAAGTTTTCAGGAATCGTTCCTGTTAAGCCAGAGCAACCTTCAAAAGCACCTCCACTACCTCCTCCAGAGTCACCATAAGCTGTATCAGGTCTTGCTCTCCAACGAATATCACCAAAAGATAATATCTCTGTATTATATCTGAATAAATTCTCAGGTATACTTCCCGTTAATCCTTTGCAATCACGAAAAACAGAAGACATATTTGTTATATTTGGACAATGCCTAAATAAATCTACAGGTATACTTCCAGTTAAATTTCTACAACCATCAAAAATACCAATTACACCTTTTATTTTAGAACTATAACTTAGTAAATTTGCAGGAATAGTTCCTGTTAAGTTTCTACATTTACTAAAAGTTGAGTCTAGATATTCTAGATTTGTTTGTTTAGCAAAAAGATTGCCAGGTATGCTTCCTGTTAAACTACTACATTCTGAAAAAGCATATGAAGCGCTAGTTATATTTGGACAGTTATTAAATAGATTAGCAGGTATATTTCCAGTTAAACTACTACATCCAAAAAATACACGTTCAACAGATGTTATCTCAGGACAGTTACTAAAAAATGTTGGTGAAATATTACCTGTTAAACCACTACATCCATCAAAAAGAGAATTAACTTCAGTTATTTTAGTGCAATTGCTAAGCAAGTTAGGAGGAATATTACCAGTTAAACCGCTACATCCGTCGAAAGTTCTAAGAACTGTTGTGATTTTCGTATTATTTGTAAACAGATTAGTTGGTATACTACCTGTTAAACCATTACATCCATAAAAAGTGCCCCATAAACTTTTTAAATCAGTACAATTACTAAATAAAGTTCCTGGAATACTTCCTGTTAAACCTTCACAATGAAAAAAAGCATATTCCATTGTTGTTATCTTTGGGCAATTACTAAATAAAGTAGCAGGAATATTTCCTGTTAAGTTTTTACATTCTCGGAAAGTCCAATATATACTAGTTATATTAGGGCTGTTTGCAAATAAATTTGCAGGTATGCTTCCTGTAAGATTTTCACATTCACGAAAAGTATGTGATGCGGAAGTTATGTTTTGTGCATTTCTAAATAAATTTGAAGGTATGCTTCCATTTAAATTTTCACACCCCTGAAAAAGTGAAGATACGGATGTTGCATTTATGAATGTGTTTGTAGTTGAGTTTGGTATAGGTCCAATTAAATTAACACAATTAGCAAAGTTATAACGATTGCTTCCTAGTTCTCCCCAAGATATTAGTTTTCTTAACTGATTTCTTTGCGACACTTGTGCAGAACTATATGTAACTTGAGATGCGCGTCCCAATACCTTAACTCTAAAAGGAGTTCCTGCAGCAACACTATTTGTTAATAAAGGATTATTAGATGTATATTGAGCATATGCACTACCATTATTAGATATTAAGACAAAGTTAGATACTGTAATCGGTATTAATACTTGTTCACCAACAGTAGATTTTACAAATTCTAATTCCATAGGAAGAGACCATACCGCCGTATATGTCTTGTTTCCTGTTGATAATGTAATATCTGGTGTCCAACCCACAAAGTAGTATTCACCTGATCTTGTTGGTTCTAAATTAGGTGGCATTGTATTATATGGAACAGATCTAGTTTGATTAGCTGTTGATCCTCCTATACTACCACCATTTAAATTATATGTTATTGTATAATTTACTGGTGTCCATTGTGCTGTAAAACTTTTATTCCCATCATACTTGCTTGGTACACTTGGAGTCCAACCTGTAAATGTATAATGTGTTCTTACAGGTGTTCCTGGTGTTGCTGAGTTTGTATTATATGCACCAGATGTCATTTTGTTTGTTGTTGATCCACCAATATTTCCACCATTCAAATTAAATGTAAAAGTATAATTTACTGGTGTCCATTGTGCTGTAAAACTTTTGTTTCCATCATATTTGCTTGATACACTTGGAGTCCAGCCTGTAAATGTATAATGTGTTCTTACAGGTGTTCCCGGTGTTGTTGAATTTGTATTATATGCACCACTAGTTGTTCTATTTGTAGTTGATCCACCAATATTTCCACCATTTAAATTAAATGTAAATGTATAATTTATTGGTGCCCATTGCGCTATATAGGTAGTATCTTCTTCAATTACTGTGTTAAGAGAAGGTGTCCAACCATTAAAAGTATAGTGTTCCTTAGTTGGATTACCTATATTAACAACTATATCTCCACTACTATATTCAATACTTTCAACTGTATTTTTCCCATTAAGAGTTCCACCAACTAAATCAAAATTAGCTAACACTTTTCCAATTTTAGGAATATATTCTATATAACTAATATTAGAAGAAACAGGAGAATTTAAATCTAACTCAGGAGCCCATGTTTTATCTTCTGGTATTGAATCTCCACTTTCATTAAAGTATTGAGTTAAAGTCTTATTTTTATCTATAATAAATTCTTTAATTACTTCTTGACCTTTTTCCTTGTATTTAAAACTTACAAGAAATCTATCAGCAAGGCCATCCAAGGTCTTATCTAGAGTTCCGTCATTTGATAATAGATCATTTAAGTCAATAACAACTAAAACATCTCCTTTAGATAAAGTAACTGTTTTATTCACTTCATCAATAGTTTCAATTTTGTGTTTCTCAAAATCTTGTTTCTTTGCATTATCTTCATTAACTTGGTCTACAAACAAACTAACTACATTGTCTTCATTTAAGTCTTTATCTGTAACAATCGATGATTTGACTGCACCACCATATTCTTTTATTTGTGATTCTGCTAAATCATGCTTAGTTCCTTTAGTAAGACCTAAAAAATTAGTATCTAAAGTCAAAACAACCGTTATACCTGTAATAATTAACAAGATAATAACAGTTAT
>CAZMFV010000002.1:0-2574 GCA_964565695.1 uncultured Lachnospiraceae bacterium | reverse complement strand
GAAAATAAAAAAAAGAAAAGGAATCCTTTTCTTTTTATCTTTTTTGTTAATTTACTACTTATTTATTTTATTGTTTTTTGGTTTATCTTATATTTTATTTTTCTTTTAATTTATCTTAATACTCCTTTTAAGCAAGAATTATTCCAACAAGTGTTAACACTCCCTTTATAATATAGTCTAAAAAAGGAAGAGTTATTTTTGCTAAAAATCCTGTCCATATTAAAGCTAGAAATATCAATGATATTACCATTTGATTGTTTTCCATCCAAGATTTAACTCTTGAAGGTAGTATTAAAGCAAATATTGAAAAACCATCTAATGGTGGTATTGGTAATAAATTAAAAACTGCTAAACCTAAATTAATAGAAATCATTGCCCATATTATACTATGTACTATTAATTCTAAATTTCCTCCACCTAATGATATTTGATACTTAATTAATATTCCATATATTAATGTTATTAAAAATGCTAAAACAATATTCATTAAAGGACCAGCCAGTGCAACCAATGCCTCACCTATTTTTTTGTTTTTTACTTTAGTAAAATTTTTAGGATTAACTAATACAGGTTTACCCCATCCAATTCTTAGAAAAAATAATGAAACTAAACCCATCATTGATACATGTTTGGTTGGGTTTAATGATATTCTTCCTTGCCTTCTTGGTGTTGGATCACCTAATATTTCAGCCATTTTAGCATGTGCAAATTCATGAAATGTTATTGCAAGTATTAATGCTGGTAATGATAAGACTATTAATAGTATCTCATCAGATGGCATTGTAAATATAAATAGTGAAGCTAATATCGCTATTAAAATTGTTATTTGTTTTTTATTCATTTATTTTCCTTCTTCTGTTCTTTTTTCTACCAAAATATCTCCATACAAGACCTCTTGTTTAAGTTTTACTCTATTCTTTTTAGCTAATTCTAATATACTAATAAATGCTGTTATAACTTCATTTTTAGGTCTTTCTTTTAATGAAAACATAGTATTAAATACAAAATTATCTCTTGTTTTAAATTTCTTAAATATCTCTTTTATTTTACTAAATACTGTATAATTATCTTTGCTTGCTATTTCATCAACAGTCTTATCTAATTGATTAAAAAGATATTGTTTCTTTTCCAAAGAAAATTCATATGCTTCTAAAAGTTCTTCTAATTCATATTGTCTATCAAATACCATGTTCTTTAAAGCTATTTTATCAGGTCTTTTACTAATCCTTTTAGAATAGATTGAGTATAGATTTTTTAATTCTTCTTGAATACTCTTATATCTCTTATATTCTAAAATTCTTAAAATTAATTCTTCTTCATTAATCTCTTCATCATCATCAGCTATGCTTGGTAATATATTTTTAGATTTTAAATACATAAGATCAGATGCCATCATTAAAAATGATGATGCTATTTCTAAATTTAATTTTTCTAATTCATATATGTATTTCATATATTGATCAGTAATTTCACTAATATTAATTTCAGAAATATTAAGTTTGTTTTGGTCAATTAAATATACTAACAAATCTAAAGGTCCTTCAAAATTTGTTATTTTAAGTTGATAATTATTCACTTCATTTATTTTTGTATTTTCCATATATTCTTTTTTAATCTTAACCTTAATATTAGTATTGATATTTAAAACTATAAAGTAACTAATCTTCAATTAAAGATATTGCTTTTCGAATATTATCAAAAGAATAACCTTTATTAGATAAATACTTAATATTCTTTTCTTCTTCAATATCAATCCTTTTTTCTAAAAGTATTTTAGCAGATCTTATCTCATAATCTATTAATTCTTCATAATTATTATCAATGTATTTATCAATCATATGTTTATCTATGCCTTTATTAATCAGTTTATATCTTATCTCTTTTATAGATTGATTTCTTAAATTAATAGAATCTTGAAAAAAAGCATTTACATACTCTTCTTCATTAATATAATTATCTTCAATCAGAAAATTAATTATATCTTCCATATAGTCAATATTTTCATCTTGAAATTTTTCACGAACTTCTTTAATTGTTCTCATCTTATATAATGCATATCTAAGAACCTTAGCTCGTAATTTGTCAAATTCCTCATTATAGTTTAACATTGATTATTTTTTCTTTTCCTTAGTTTCTTTTTCTTCTACTTCAACTTCATCAAGGTCTTTACCTTCAGCTTCAGCCTTCATTTTTGCTCTTACTTTATTTTCAATTTCATTCATTAGTTCAGGATTTTCTTCCATTAAAGTCTTAATGTTTTCTCTACCTTGTCCAAGTTTTTCACCATTATAGCTAAACCAAGAACCAGCTCTATCAACAATATCAAAGTTAATAGCCATGTCAAGAATCGCACTTGATTTAGAAATACCTTTTCCATACATGATATCAAATATTGCTTCTTTAAATGGTGGTGCAACTTTATTTTTAACTACTTTAACTCTTGTTCTATTACCAGTCATAGCACCATCTTCTTTTAAAGTTTCAATTCTTCTAATATCTAATCTAACTGATGAATAGAATTTTAATGCTCTACCACCAGGTGTAACTTCTGGATTTCCAAACATAACACCAATT
>CAZMFV010000001.1:40080-43290 GCA_964565695.1 uncultured Lachnospiraceae bacterium | reverse complement strand
TAGCCATAGTAGGATTGTTTCTAGTTAATCTCTTAACAGTTAAATCTTCTGCCTTATTATTAGCTAATCTTAAATTATTTTCAGAAGATATAAGATTTTCTTTAGTTATTTCTAAACTTCTAATAGTTCTATCTATTTGATCTATTGCATCTTTAAATTTTCTACTAGCAATATCATAATTCCTACCAAAAGCGTCTCTAAATGCATCTAATTCACTTTCAAAATTAGATATGTCTATATTCTGTTCCTTAATTAATGCTAGCTCAGTTTTGTATTCTAATGAGTTTAAAGCAGCATTTCTAAGAATAGTAATTATAGGTATAAAGAATTGTGGTCTTATTACATACATCTTAGGATATAAATGACCTTTATCTACAATGCCTTCATTATATACTTCATTATCTGATTCAAGCATAGAAACTAAAATAGCATATTCACAATTTTTAGCATTTCTGTCTTTATCTAATTTCTTTAAGAAATCTTCATTCTTTTGTTTAGTAGCAGTAGCATCACTCTCATTTTTCATTTCAAACATAATAGAAATTATTTCAATACCATTGTCATCATAGTCTCTATAAATATAGTCTCCTTTAGTACCACCACTAGCATCATTATCTTTACCAAATTCAGCATTCTTAAAACCAGTTGCTCTAAGTTTTTCAAACTCATATTCACAATGTTGTTCTAAAGTTTCGCCAACCATCTTAGTTGATAATTTAATCTTCATGTCCTTATAATATTCTATTTGTTCTTCTTTAGACTTTAGTTCAATATCAAATTTTTCTTTTAAAGAAATTTCGGCATTCTTTCTTTCAACTTCTTGTATCTTTAATTCACTAGCAAGATCATCTCTTTCTTTTTCAACTTTACTTACTGCTTCTTTTAATTCTAATTTACTTTCAGTTTCTTTGTTTTTAAGTTGATTTTCTAGTTCCATCTTTTCTTTTTCTAGATTAGAAATGATTTCACCAATTTCAACTTTTTTAGCACTCTCACTTAATTCTAATTGTTTTTTAAGTTCCGCTATCTCCATTTCCTTTTTAGATAAATCTTCTTTAAATTTACCTTCAAGATTAGATTCAGCAAGTTCAACTGCTGTTTTCGTTTGCTCTTCTATCAGTCTATGTCTTTCAGCTAGTTCTTTTTCAAATTCATCATTACGAACTTGGCTAACTAATTCCATATAGTCTGATTCATCAATATTAAATTTTGTCTTACAATTAGGACAGATAATTTCTTTCATAATATCACCATTTCTTTTTACTTTTTATTATTAGTTGTATTGCATACTATTATAATATAAAAGACTTTTTATGCAAAAGTCTTTTCGTATTTATTATTTTTTATTTTTAAATTTTCCATGATGATGGTATAGAATCATAGTTAGACAGGCTTGTACAGCCTGAGAAACAACGAGTTCCTGCTGCTCCACTATGTGTCACCCAAAGAGCTGGTGCCTCACCAGTTAAACCACTACAATCAGTAAATGTATTTTTAAAGTCAATTGCATTATTGTTACTGCTAAATAAGTTTGCTGGTATTGAGCCTGTTAATCCACTACATCCATTGAAAAAGCTATTAAAGTATTCAACATTAGGATTATTTATAAATAAATTTTCTGGTATTGAACCAGTTAAAGCACTACATCCATAAAAAACACTTCCAAAATTATTAACTTTTGTATTATTGTAGAATAGTTTCTCTGGAATTGAACCACTCAGTTTAGGAGAACGAGAAAAGGTTCTAACAAAAACTTCAGCATTAATATTTTTAGAAAATAAATTTTCAGGTATTGGCCCAATTAAGTTTTTACAACCATCAAAAGTATAATAAAAATAAGTTGCATTAATATTTTTTTCAAATAATCTCTCAGGAATTTTACCTGATAATTCTAGGCACCACATAAAAGTCATATAAAATTGTTTTACTTCTGTGCATTGCCAAAATAGCTTTTCAGGAATTGGACCTCTTAAACTTTCCATATGGCTAAAAGTTTCAAGAAAATCTTCTACATTAGGACAATTCCAGAACAGTTTTTCTGGAAGTGCTTTTGTTATCCCATTAGCTAAATAAAAAGTCCATTCAAAGCTTGTTACATTTGTTGCTGTTGCAAACAAATTTTCCGGTATACCACCAGTTAAACTCTCACATCTGAAAAATGCATAATCAAAATTAGTAACATTTATAAAACTATTTCTACTAGGTTCAGCAATTTGACCCTCTAAGTTTTGACCAAGACAGTTAATTGCATAAAATCCATTTTCACCCCAATGCTTTATTCCTTTTAAATTTGTATTAGAATAATTATAATAATTTTTTCCAAATGTAGTACCAGGCTCACACTCACCTTCTATCTGTACTACATAGTTACCTGGATTTGAATAAATATATGTAGGATCACTAGTTTTATTAGCATTCTCAAAACTACTTAAAGAATTTTCTGAATCCCAATTTATTTTTAAGTTTTCCGTATTACTTATTGGTAAATCAACCGTTTCATTAGTAGTCGTAGTTCTAATTTTTAATGTCATATATTTTAAATCTTCATTGCTACCTTCTGCTTCTGGTAAGCTATCAATTAAATCAGCTATATCTTTCCCTACTAGAGTTCCATCTTGAACAGTAAATGTATATTTAAAATCTCCATTTTGTAATCTACCTATTTTTAAGACTTTACTATTTTCAGAATCGTATTCATCTTCACCAATACCAGTACCTTTATATAGCAAACCTTCTCTTTCAAGTCTATCTATAAAATCTTTGTGATGTTCTCCTGTTTCATTGGCTTCAAAAGCTAATGCTAAGCTTGCGTTTCTTGCTTGAGCTTTATCCATAATAGAAGCAAAACGCGAGTCAATTTTTGCATCTCTGGCCTTATTCATCATTCCATTAGGCCCAACAGCTACAGCTATACTTATTGCTGCCAACATTAATAGTATTACTATTGTTACTACTAATGATATCAAGGTTATACCTTTTTTATTATTCATTTAAAATCCTTTGCAGATATAAAATATTTTAGATTATAATTTTATATCTTTTTATATTATTTTTATTTATTTTGTTTCATTCTTAAAAACATACTTATTATTTCCAACCTGTTTTTATCGAACTATAGTTAGACAAGTTTATACAACCTTCAAAGCAACCTCCGCCATATGCACTAGGATGAGTGTTCCAAAGAAGTGGAGCATTTCCACTTAAACCTGT
>CAZMFV010000001.1:32933-40070 GCA_964565695.1 uncultured Lachnospiraceae bacterium | reverse complement strand
CAAATAAATTTTGAGGAATTGCACCTGTCAAACCAATACAATTTTGAAAAACATATTGAAAACTTGTTACATCTGGGCAATTTTCAAATAGTTTTTCCGGAATACTTCCTGTTAAGTTTGGGCAATCTGCAAAAGTAGCATGAAAATAATCAGCCTTTACATTATTAACAAATAGTTTTTCTGGAATTTCTCCAGTTAGATTTGGACATAATAGGAATACTCCATTAAATTTTGTTGCCTTAGTATTGTTAGCAAATAGATTTTCTGGTATAGAACCACTTAAATTTTCACATTCAGCAAAAACATTCATAAAATCTTCTGCATCTTTACAATTCGCAAATAACTTTTCAGGAATACTCCCTGTTAATTCAAAGCACCCATAAAACAAATCCGTAAAAGTTGTAGCTTTAGTATTGTTTACAAATAGTTTTTCAGGAATACTCCCTGTTAATTTAATATTATACATAAAAATCCAATTAAAGTTTGTTGCATTAGGAGAATTTGCAAATAGATTTTCAGGGATGCTTCCCGTCAAACTTGCACATTGATAAAAAACTCCTTCAAAACTCTCAACACTTGGACAATTAATAAATAATTTTGGAGGTATTCTTCCACTCAAATTATAACAATTACCAAATGTATCATCAAAAATTACAATATTCGGAGCATTAGCAAATAGATTTTCTGGAATTGGACCTGTCAAGTTAGAACAAGTTCTAAAGGTATAAAGAAACTTCACAGCATTTGCAAAGCTATTTCTACTAGGTTCTGGAATTGTTCCTACTATATTTTGACCAAAGGTATTAAATTCAGAAAAACCATTTTCTCCCCAATATTTTAATCCTACCAAGTGTTCGTTTTTATAATTAGAATAATTTTTCCCAAAACTTACGCCTGGTTTACATTCTCCTTTTATTTGAACTACATAATTACCCGGGTTTGAATAAGTATGTGTGGGATCAATTGTATTGTTTGGGTTCTCAAAATTACTTGAAGAATTTTCTGAATCCCAATTTATCTCTAAATTTTCACTATCACTTATAGGTAAAATTACAGTTTCACCATTTGATGTTGTCCTAATATTTAAAGTCATATATTTTAAATGTTCATTGCTACCTTCTGCTTCTGGCAAAGTTTCAATTAGATCAGCTATATCTTTCCCTGTTCTACTTCCATCAGGTACAACTATTGTGTACTTGAAAGTTCCATCCTCAAGTCTACCTAAATAAATTACTTTACTTGTATTAGAATCATAGTCATCCTCACCAAACTTATCACCTTTTTTTATTAAACCTTCAGATTCTAGTCTATCTATAAAACTTTTGTGATGTTCTCCTACTTCTCCAGTAGCAAAAGCAACTTCTAAGTTACCATCTCTAATATGAACTTTATCCATAATAGAACCATAACGCGAGTCGATTTTTGCATTTCTAGCTTTACTAATCATACCATCTGGACCTAGTACGAAAGCTATACTTACAGCTGCCAGTATTAATAGTATTACTATTGTTACTACTAATGCAATCAAAGTTATACCTTTTTTATTATTCATTTAAAATCCTTTACAGATATATAATATTATAAATTATAATTTTATATCTTTTTATATTATTTTTCATATATTTTTCTTTGTTTTATTTCTTAAAAACATACTTTTTATTATTTCCAACCTGTTTTTATCGTATTGTAGTTAGATAGACCTGTACATCCACTAAAACAACTACTTCCCGAAGCAGTACTATGAGTAATCCATAGAGGTGGCGCCTCTCCAGTTAGTCCACTACATCCGTTAAATGTACTCCAAAAACTAGTCACATTAGGATTGTTTACAAATAGATTCATAGGAATTTCTCCTGTTAAACCACTACATCCATTAAATATAAACTTAAAATCTGTTGCATTTGAATTTGAGCTAAATAAATTAGCAGGAATGCTACCTGTTAAACCGTTACAACCATTAAATGTTGAGCTAAAACTTATTACATCAGTATTATTATTGAATAAAATTGGCGGAATACTTCCTGTCAAACTACTACAGTTTTCAAATGTATTCTCAAAACTTATTACATTCGGGTTATTATTGAATAAATAAGCTGGAATGGTACCTGTTAATTTATTACAACTTCTAAAAGCACTCCTAAATGTTGTAACATTAGGACTGTTAGCAAACAAATTTTCTGGTAAATTCCCTGACAATTCAGTGCAATGATTAAAAATTACCGAAAAATCTAGAACTTTTGTATTTTTACTAAACAAGTTTTCTGGAATTGGTCCCGTTAGACCTGTGCAACGTGAAAACACACCCCAAAAATCCTCCACATTAGGATTATTATAGAAAAGTTTTCCTGGTATGCTTCCTGTTATTTTACTGCAACCATCAAATGTACTATCAAAAACTATTACTTTTGAATTTTTACTAAATAATTTTTCTGGTATTTGTCCTGAAAGGTCTATACACCACATAAATGTCATGTAAAATTTTTCTACTTTAGAATTATACCAAAATAATTTTTCCGGTATGCTTCCTGTTAATTTTTCTGCATGGCTAAAAGTTTGATCAAATTCTTTTATATTCGGACAATTCCAAAATAATTTTTCTGGTATGCTTCCCGTTAAATTATTAGCCATAAAAAATGTATTAGATAAGCTTGTTATATTAGGAGCATTAGCAAATAGATTTTCCGGTATATCTCCCGTTAAATTTCCACAAAAGTAAAAAGCATAATCAAAATCAATTGCATTAATAAAGCTATTTTTACTAGGTACTGGAATATTTCCCTCTAAATTTTCACCAAAAGAATTAAAAGCATAAAAACCATTTTCTCCCCAATGTTCTATTCCTATAATATTTGTATTTGTATAAGAATAACTATTTTTCCCGATAGTTGTGTCTAATTTAGATTTTCCCTTTATTTGTACTACATAATTACCCGGACTTGGATAAGTATATGTTGGATCACTAGTTTTATTAGCATTTACAAAAACGCTTGAAGAATTTTTCGAATCCCAATTTATTTGTAAGTTCTCTGTATTACTTATTGGTAAATCAACAGTTTCATTGTTAGTTGTCGTTTTAATTTTTAATGTCATATATTTTAAATGTTCATTGCTACCTTCTGCTTCTGGTAAAGTCTCGATTAGGTCAGCTATATCTTTGCCTGCTGAACTTCCATCAGGTACAACTATTGTGTACTTAAAAGTTCCATCTTCAAGTCTACCTAAGGATATCACTCTACTTGTATCAGAATCATAATCATCTTCTCCAAACTTATCACCTTTTTTTATTAAACCTTCAGATTCTAATCTATCTATAAAATTTTTATGATGTTCCCCTTCTTCTCCAGTAGCAAAAGATACTTGTAAGCTTCCATCTCTAATATGGATTTTATCCATTATAGAACCATAACGCGAGTCGATTTTTGCATTTCTAGCTTTACTAATCATACTATCTGGACCTAGTACGAAAGCTATACTTACAGCTGCTAGTATTAATAGTATTACTATTGTTACTACTAATGCAATCAAGGTTATACCTTTTTTATTATTAAACATCATTCTTCCTTAAGGCATATTAGTTACTATAATTATACTTTAACCAAAACAAAAACTCCAACTTTTAAGTTAGAGTTTTTTATGTTTTAATTTCGTTTGATTACATTTAATCTTTTATTTTTGTTTTATTCTTATTTGTTTTATTTTCTTATCTTATGTTATTGTTTTAATCTATTTATCTATACTTCTATATCTAATAAAGAATACTACTCCCATAGATGATATAAATACTATCACAAAAACCATCATAATGTCTTTCCCTGCATCTGGAATACGAATTGGTGCTTGTGTACCATCATTCTTACTTCCAGGCGTATATTCTGTTTCTGTGTTTCCATTTTGATTACCTTCACCTATTTTTTCCCAAAGAGCATAGAATACTGTATTCTCATTTGCCTTTGTTTTTTTAGGATCTGGATTCCATCCAAGGAATTTATATCCATTTATTGGTTTTGGATCAGGAATGTTTACAACATATCCATCTGAACCAATTTCAATATATACTATTTCACCATTACCTACTACAAATGTTGCAGTATTATCTGGTTTGTCTTCTGGTTTTTCATTTGGTTTTGGATTAGGATTCTCATTTGGATCAGGATCTTCATTTCCACCTCCAGGTGTTTCTTCATTTTTAGTCCAATTAGCAACAAAAGTTGTGTTTTTAGTTATTGGTGTTTTAGCAGGATCTGGTGTCCATCCATTAAATGTATACCCTTCTCTTGTAGGAATTTGTGGATTAACAACATAATTACCTTCTTCTATATTAACACTTGGGAAGTGACCTTCACCACCATTTAAATCATATGATACAACATGTGTTACTGCACTTGAGTCTAATACTTTTCCTGAAGTATATGCTCTAACAGGTAGAGTATATCCTAAAGGATAAATTGTATTCCCTATTATTGCAAAAGATTCTTCACAATCTTCATCCATAACAGGTGTTGAAACTACACCAGGACCATCTCCAATGTCTTCTACTTGTCTTGTTTCTAATACTATTCCAAATTCACCTTGATGTATTTTAACTGGTACATCAACATCAACAGTTACATATTCTATAAATCTTCCACTTGATGGAACAGTTGCTATTAGAGTTCCACGTTCTTCATGACGACCATATTCAATGTCTGCTGCACTAGCAAAGTATACCTTTGTCTCATGTCCTGGGAAAGTATATAGTCCTACTTTGTTTAAATACTCATTTTCTGATGTTTCTTTTTCATAGAAATTTATAAAGTTTACAGGTAGAGCTTCACCTTCCATTCCAATAGTGTCAATACTAATAACATCATTCATTCCTATTAGATCATATTCATAAATATTAAATCTATCACCAATAGAGAAATCTGTAGCAATATACATCATTGCTTCAATATTTTGAGAATCATATGCTATGTAATAGAATTGATTTCCATATGGATTATTAGAATCTGAAACTAACCATGCACCTGGATTTTCTGGAATTAATCCAGTAACTGATCCATGAGGATTGTCAGCACAGAAATTATCATCCCATCCTATTATAGATATATTATGATCTGGTTGTTCATAATCTTCTACATAAATATATTGTTCTGCTGAATATTCTACACCAGTCATACTAACTGGAATACCAACAGATATAGCACCTTTATCTTTAATATGTCTCTTCATATCATCTCTTAAAAGTTCTACTTCTTCAGGTGTTGCTTCAAAGTCTTCTGTATGGAATTCTGAGATAACATATCTACGTTCACCTGATGTAAAGTCCTTATGTATTGAAGGTAGTAATTGGAAACCTTCTAAATAAATATCTTCGATATTTTTTCTTAGGTCTTCTTCACTAAATTCATCTATTCTAAAATCTGAAGGGAAATTTTCTTCTTTAACTGGTCCTGTATTTAAAACAAAATAGTTAAAACTTTCATGTGCAATTGCACCAGTACCTGCAGATCTATTATATCTTGGATCTATTTGACTAGTTGTTGCATAATCCATATGTCTTGGTGATATTTCAATATCATAGTCAAATTTTAAACTCATATATGATTCTAATAAATTCTTATTACCATATGTCCAACAAATATCTAATGGACCTTGGTAGCCAGATTTTATATGTGATCTAATATCATATGATGATTCTAAATCTGATTGTTTAAATCTTGTAAAAAAGTTTTTAATCTTTGTCATTGTACTTTGAGATGTTTCAACTCTTGGCTTATAGTCCTTCAAGCTACCATCTTCTAAGTCAATATTCATTAAGGTAGCAGGTAATTTACTACCAACTCTTAATCTAGTATCTTCTCTAGCTACTAGCGTTGTGCTAAACAAAGGTAAAAGAAAAACAACTAATAACAAAGAAACTAAAATTCTTTTAAAATTGTTATTAATCTTCCTATTAATCTTCTTCATATAATCCTCACTTTATAAATGTTTATTTAAAACTAAAATAAACATATTATTTATTAATTTTATTATATCTATAAGAATATAGAAATATCTAAATATGCTCTTTATTTTATCAAAATGTAATATATCAAGCATATCAAACATAAACT
The DNA here is from genome assembly GCA_964565695.1 of uncultured Lachnospiraceae bacterium. Lineage (GTDB taxonomy): Bacteria > Bacillota > Clostridia > TANB77 > CAG-508 > CAZCCM01. Next base: position 33,975 of record CAZMFV010000001.1, on the reverse strand, counting down.
TACTTTTATTTTAATTATTGTTATATCATTTCAAATATTATATAATTTATATAGAAAATAATGAAAGAAATATAAGGAGTCAGCTATGATGGGATTAGCAAAAATAATTTTAGAAGCAAGTATATTCTCTATACTAATAGCTTCAACATCAGTAAAAACTATAGATCCAAATACTATATTTTCATCTTCTATTGTAAATATACCAATAGAAACAACTGAAAGCGCTGAACTACCATCTAATATAAATATGAGTGGAATCTTTAATTCAGAAATCATAGCAGATAGTAAACCACTAAAAATACAATACATACCAGTAGGAAATGGAGAATCAATTCTAATAACAGCAAATGGTTATACAATGCTACTAGATGGTGGAGAAAATGCATATGAAAAAGAATTTCTATCATACCTAAGAAATGCACATATAAATAAGATAGACTATCTAATAATTACAAGTGCAAGAGATGAAAATCTAGGACTGTTAGATAATCTAGTAAAAAACATGGATATAGACAAAATATATTCTCCAAAATTTTCATCAAACTACTTAAACTCAACAGACTATAATAGTCTATTAACAGAAATGAGTAAAAAGAATAAAAGCTTTACAATAGCGGAACAAGGAAATAACTTTAAATTTGGAGATGGTGATATAACCTTCCTATATGTAAACAACAATGAACCTGAAGAACTAGACAGCGCATCAGTTGTACTACAATTAAACTATAAAGAAATGAAATTCCTTTTTGCTAGTAATATAAACAAAGAAGTTGAAAGAAAAATAGCATGGCCTAGAGCTGATGTTCTTAAAGTTGCAACAAAGGGAAAAGGCACAGTATCTGAATATACAGCATTAGCTAAAATAAGACCTAAGTATGCAATAATAATAGAAGATGACATAGGTCATGATCCTAAGGTTGTAGAAAATATAGAAAAGTTTAACACAAAAATTCTATATGCAAATCGTAATAATATAATAGAAATAAATTATGATGGTGAAGAATTTAAAGAAGAGAAAGTTCAAAACACTATAAATAGATAG
>CAZMFV010000001.1:19591-32833 GCA_964565695.1 uncultured Lachnospiraceae bacterium | reverse complement strand
CCATTGTATCTAGAAAAACCATAGAAATGCTGTTGATAATATGAACCACTTGTATCAGCTATATTAACACCTGTTTTTGTACTTCCAGCATGTACCATCCTATTATTTCCTAAATAAAGTCCAACATGTGTTATAACACTTGGTCCTTCATTACCAGTTGTTGAATGGAAGAATATTAAATCACCTGGTCTTCCATCAGCATAATTATATATAGGTTGTCCTTGTGAGAATTGTGCAATTGCTCCTCTTCTAGAATCATTATAGAATCCTGATTGTTTATATACATACCAAACAAATCCTGAGCAATCAAATGTTGAAGGCCCTTGAGTTCCAAATACATATGGTTTTCCAACATGTTTCATAGCTTCAGCTTGAACTCTTTGGAACATCTCTGGACTCATTTGTCCACCAACTGCACTTGGTAAATTCATACCACCAATTGTATTTGGGGTAATTCCTAGTTTCTTCATTCCTCTTTCTATTAACATACTCATATGTCCATTAACTGCTACTGACCAATCTTCATTACAGTAAACTGGTCCAATTTCAGAAACAAAATATCTATCTGCACTCCAGTATAATTTATTAGTATCAGAACTTATTAGTCTTGCAAAGAAATCTGTAGCTTCTTCAGCATCTCTAAATACATTCCAAGGTGAACTTCCTTCACCATAGTCTGCATGATAAACTAAGTCTGTTGCACTTCCCTTAATACTGAATATATTATTATGATCTCCACCATATTTTTGTTTTATACTGTGATTTAAACCTTGTTTTGCATTTCCACCACTACATTCTTGTATTGTAACAGCTGCTGCAAATATAGCACTAACATTATATTTTTCTTGCATATCTAAAAATGCTTGTGCATTATCTTGTAAGAATGGGAATCCTTCTAACATATGTCTAAATAAATCTATGTCTGTTATAAAGTTTGGTTCACCATCTTCTACCTTTGTATAATAATCATTCATTAATTCAAGTGTTGAAGAAGATTTCAGTACAAGATATAGATCAACATTTTCAACAAAAGCCTTATCAGCATCTTGCATAACAATCTTGATATCAGCTTCTGTTGTTTTACCTATTACAGTTCCTTCTTTAATATAGTCTCCAACATGTGCTTCTGAACCATTTATATAAATATAATTAGGTGCATCCATCTTCTCTTGTTCTTTAGCTTCTGCTGCTTCTCTTGTTTTTAATTCTTGAACCTTCTTAATATCACTTTCTCTAACTTGTCTTAAATATCTAGAGTTTTCAGGATTATTAACATCACCTGGTATTTCAACATTTAGCCCTTCAATAGTTATTTTATTTCCTTCAATATATCTATTATCAGATTCTTGTTTTCCATGTTTAACCTTACCAGAAATAACACCTTTGTATTCAGTGTCATAGAAAACCATATATGGATTTGCTTCTTTTGGTGCAGTTTCATCAATTGCTGAAATAGTAATATAGCCAACATCTTTGTATTCAATTCTTTCTAAATTACCATCTTTATCTGCAACTAATCTAGTAATGTCTTTTTTTCCTATATCTTCAATTCTACCAGTAACTGGAGAAACAACTAATTCTTCTTCCTCAAAACCTTCACCAACAACATTAACATTATTTTCTAATGTTTCTTCATCATATATTGCTTCAAGTGTTGGTTTAGAAGGAATATATACACCATATGCTTCTGAATCTTGATGTACTTCAGCTGCTGGCCACATTTCTGGTGTTCCATATTCAGCTAATGGCCATCTTAATATTCTTCTAATAGGGTCTCTTAAATCTTCTTTTTCATAATATCCTAATTCTACATATAGTTCTTTTAAGTCTTTTAATATGTATTGAGAATCTAATGACTTACTGCCTTCTAATATTTCAAATGCTGCTAACATGTCATTATCAGGTTCAATCTTAGATTTTAATAATGGATTTCTGTCAGCAAGAGCTTTTTTTCTATCCTCATTATTTTCATCTGCCTTATCTTTAGAACCATCATATTTATACCATTCAACATCTGTAAATAGTTTTTTGGTTCTAGGATTTGTCATACCTCTTCTACCTTCTTGTCTCTGTCTAGCTTCAACTGAGTTTTCTTCAAAGATGTACACAAATTCTGAAAGTCCTGTATATTTTTCATCTGAAGATTCCATAGGCTTACCTAAGTTTTCTTCATTCTCTCTATTTATAATTTCATAGGCATTCCAGCCTTCTTCTGCAGTCTTCATAGAAGGTGTTAATATCTTTTGACCCTCTTCTTCACTTATGTCATATTTAGTCCATTTTTCACTAGTAGTTAAGAAATAGTCTTCATCTTCTTCAACATATTCATCACCAGGTGCTAAATAGAAGTATACATCTCTAAACCAATGACCTTTAGTTTCTTTAAGAACCGGAATATATGCATTACTAATATCTGTTTCATACATAAGTTCACGAATTCTAGTACTAAAACCATGGAATGTTGTTATTCCACCATCAATACCACTTTGTCTATCTATAACATAGCTTGCAACATTATATAATCCGAAAGTATCAACAAATTCGCCTGTATTTGCTGGCATACCATCATAGTAAACAACATCATGTTTTATAAATTTCTTTTTATTTATTATTTCTCCGGTCATGTCTTTTACATAAAATTTATCACCTTTTTTATCAAAAAATAATTTTGATAAATCATAATTTTCTTCTACAATCTTATAATAAGTTTTATCGTCTTTTTCTATTGTTTTAACAGGACTTACATTTGGTGCACCATTTGGCTTTCTCATACTATCAGCTGGTGGTGTATAAAATCTTGCTACATGTCCTTTTTTAGGTTTTATTCTAATATATTCTCCAGTATCTAATCTAAAGAAAGATTTGTATATCATATCTTTAGATAATTCACTTCTTCTTTCAAAACTATTTTCATCAAAAATAAAAGGATTTGTTTCATATTCCTTATCAAAGTCTAATTCATCTTTTAAAACATATACATAGCCATTTATAACAGAATTAGCTGGAACTAAAAAGTTAACAACATTTTGAGCCTTTGTTTCTAACAATAATATTTCTAAAATTGGCTTTTTATAAAATAGATCATCATCTGCAGAATAGTCAGTAACTAATTGAGTAAATTCCTTATCACTATATGTCTGTGTTCCTTTAGCAATTTCTCTAACTAAATCTGGTGCCTTAGTTCCCTGATGTAGAGCCATAAATAATTCTAAAGGAAGACCATATCTTCCAGCCCAGCCCTGCATTGAATAATTATATTCTCCTTGGAACCAACCCTTTTTAACATGCAACATTTCTGCATCTCTATCAACTTTTATTCTTTCAGAGAAAACACCTTGTTTACCCCAATCAAAATTCTTTTCTTCTACTAAGTCATTATTTTCCCAAACACCTATCTTAAAGTTTAAGAATCCAGCCATGTCTTCACCTTTAGCAAAGAATCTAAACATTGCTGCATTTCTAACTCTATATGTATATGCATCCATACGTGCATATAATTCTATTAAATGAGGAAGTGCCTTATCACCTTCTGCTGGAAGTTTTTTAATTTTTCCATCATCATCTAAATCAGTTTCTGGATCTAATTCCTTATTTATAAAACCTTCAGCATAAAGATCATAACCTCTATCTCTAATATAATTAGCAACTTCTGCAAAGTCTGCATCATCAAGGGCATAATCTTCACCCATGAAATATACTTTAATCTTCTTAAAGAATCCTTTTATAGCAGATTTTAAAGAACCTGGTAAATATATTAAACTTACTATAGCTCCAACTAATGTTAATACAGCAATAATTACAGCAATTACTATTGCTGCAACTCGAATTACAGGTGCCGCTGCTGCTGCAACTCCACCACCTGCTGCCGCTCCACCTGCTGCTGCTCCTCCAGCTGCTGCCCCACTTCCTGCAGCACTAACAGCTGCCGATTCTGCTGCCTTTTGTGCTCCAACTTTAGCAGCTTGTTCAGCACCCTTTTTAGCAACTTCCTTACCTGCTTCCTTGCCAACTTCTTTTCCGACTTCTTTGGCACCCTCTTTAGCGCCTTTTTTACCAAGGTTTAACTTATCTTTAGCAAAGTCTCTAGTCTTATTAAATTGATCAACTTTATCTAGACCCTTATCAATTGTATCAATAGGATCTTGTTGGTTTTGATTATCAAGAGATGATGTTAATTCATCAGGATCTTGAGGCATTATTCACCCTCCTCTAATTTATCTTTAAATTCATTTTCTGTATTAGAATTTAAATTAAATTTATTTTCACTTAACTCTAGCGTTTGTGTTGGTTTAGCTAAGCTAATATTTTCTGAATCTATTATTTCCATTATTTTGAAATTAATAACTTCTTGTATTTCCAAAAACTTCTTGTATTTAGATTCATCAACATAGCAATATACTCTAATGTCTTTACTATATGCGTTAATTGCTGAAAACCCAATTGTAATAGTTTGTTTTAAAACTCTTGGATTTGATTCTAAATATATTCTCATTTTACTCATAATTCTATGTAATTTTTCTGATGTTGTATTTAATGGGAATTGTAGAGTAACTTCCATTCTTCTATTTTCAATCCTACTATAATTTACTAATGATTGATTTGTAATATTCAAATTAGGAACATATGCTAAAGCATTGTTTAACATTCTTATCTTAGTATTTCTTAAAGTAACATCTTCAACAGTTCCTAAAACTTCTTCTGAGCCTGAACCTATTGCAACAAAGTCACCAATAACAAATGGTTTTTCTGCTAAAATACTAGCACCAGATACAAATGATTTAACAGTATCTTGTATCGCTAATGCCATTAAAGCAGAACCAATACCAAGACCAGCTATCATACCATTAATATTGTATCCAAGATCATTTAATATTAATGCTAATGCAATTATGTATAAAACAACTCTAATAATCTTAGAAAGGAAATTATTCATAATTGTATTAGTTTCAACACTGGCAAATTTCTTATTTGAACTCTTTTGAGATAATCTTATAAAGAAGCCACTAGGTGAAATCATGTCAACTAATACATTTGTAGCAAATACAATTGTAACAACCTTAAATATAGTCTTAGCTGATGTAAGGAATTTTAAGTCTTTTATCCATATTTGAACAATGACATATAATCCGATAAATATCATATATGCTCTTAGATGTTTACCAACAGAACTATCATCTGGATCATTATCAAAATCAAATATCCTGTACCCAATTTTAATTAAAACATTTGATAATGCTCTTCTGAACAATATTAAAATTAGGACAAGAATAGTCCAAATAGTTGGATTAGTATATCCTATGATTTTATTAAATATGAAATTAAAATAGAAATTAATTGCTTGCATATCTAATCTTTCTTAAATTGTATCGCTCTTATTATATCATTTTAAAATTGTTTTTTTATCTTTTTATATTTCTTTTATGTTTTTTATATTATTTAGTTTTTTAGTTTTTTTGCTTTATTATTTTACTTTATTTGTATTTTAACAATACTACCTTCTTCAATAATACTACCTTTTTCTGGTTCTTGTTTAACAACAGATCCTGATTTACCTTCTATTATATAGTTTAAATTGCTTTTGTTTAATATGCTTGTAGCATTGTTTATATTCTTATTTAAAACATCTGGTACACTTACAGTTGTTTTCTTATCTTTCTTATCTACATAAAGATATATCTTGCTACCTTTTTCTAATTTTATATTAGGATCTGGTACCTGTTCTATAACCTTAGTTTCATTTGGATTTAAAACAGTTTTAACTACAACATTAAATCCTCTTTCCTGTAATTCTTTTCTAGCTTGGCTTAATGATTTATCTTTAACATTCGGTATTGTAGCTAAATCTTTTTGTATTATATTTTGTTTTTCACCTTCTTTTGTAACACCAATTAAAGGTAGAATTTCTCTTAACATTTGATTAACAACTTTACCCGAAATACTTCCACCATCTACATATCCATATCCCTTAGGATGTTTTTGAACAACTATTAATGCAATTTGTGGATCATCTGCTGGTGCTACTGCACAAAATGATGCAACATAGCCATCAATTGCTTCTCTGCCTGGTTGTGGTTCAGATGTACCACTTTTACCAGCAATCTTATATCCTGGTATTCTAGCATGTATTCCACATCCAGTATGTAGCATATCCATCATTTCATCTGATGTTTGTTGTGATAAAACCTTTCTTATAACTTTAGGTTCTAAAACTTCAGTTCCACCAGTTTTAGGATTATTAATTTGCTTTATTATTTGTGGTTCATAAAGTATACCACCATTTGCAATTGTTGATGCAGCATTAAGCATTTGTAATGGTGTAATAGTAAATCTTTGTCCAAATGACATAACAGCAAGTTCAACAGGTCCAACATTTTCTAATTCATGTTTTATACCTTCTTGTTCACCTGAAAGTCTTACACCTGTTTTATCAAATAATCCAAATGCTTCCATGTATTTATAATAAGTGTCTTTACCAACTCTTTCTGCTAATTGCATAAATGCAGGGTTACAAGATTTAGCAATTGAATCTCTTAATGTTAATTTTCCGTGTGGATTATACCAAGACCAACAATTTATACTTGTATCTACAACTTTATGACTACCTGTACAAAGGAAGTCTCCTGCTTTATCAGTAGATGTGTTATTTTCTTCTAAGCCAATTGCTGCAGTTACCATCTTGTATACTGAACCTGGTTCATAACCATCTGTTATTGCTGTGTTCTTCCACATATTTTGTTGTATATTTTGTTTTCTTTCAAAACTATATTTATTCCAATCAGCTTCAGCTATTCCTATAGGTTTAAATGGTTGATTTAAATCATATGTCGGAGCTGTAGCCATTGCAAGTATTTCTGATGTTTGTGGATTCATAGCAATTGCAATAGATGAGTCATTATCATTATATCTATGTGCTTCTTCTAAATGCTTTTCTAGAATACTTTGTATTTTAACATCTAAAGTTAAATAGACATTAGATCCATCTTCTGCATTTATATCTTCACCCTTAAATGTATTATATAGACTAGGCATTGTTCTAACTCTACCTTTTTTACCAATTAAAATATCATTTAATTCTAATTCTAAACCTTCAAGTCCTGAATTATCAGTTCCACAAAAACCTATTACATTAGATGCTAATTTTCCATATGGATATGATCTCTTAAAATCTGGGTCAATATTAACACCTACAATGTCATGTTTTCTAATATATTTTCTAAGTTCATCAACTTTTGCTTTTTCTTGTTTTTCTATTATTGGTTCATAACTTGATTCACTATCAACTTTTTTTAATATGTCTTCTTTTTTAAGTCCAAATATTTTAGCAATATTTTCTGCAAAATCCTCTTTATCTAAATCTTCAGTATTATCTCTTAATATATGAGGATTAATAGAAATAGTATCAACACTTAAGCTTTGAGCTAATATCTCACCATTTCTATCTAGAATATTACCTCTATTTGCTGAAATAGTTTTCTCAATCATTTGATGATCTAAAGCTTCTTCAGCTAATTCCTTACCTTTAACTAATTGTAAATATCCCATTCTTACGAATACTGTTATAAGCATAAGGATGAATAATATCATAATAAATACCATTCTATTATTCTGTGCTTTAATACTCACCTTTTTAAAAGTTTTCTTATTACCACGAGATTTTCTTACAGGTTTTCTATTGGAACTATTTCTTATTTTTTCAATATTTTGCCTATTATTAGGTCTTTTAGAATTCCTAGTATTTCTTTTTTTATTAACTTTGTTTCTATTATTTTTTCTCATATTTTTTTTACTTTTTTCTTCTGTTTAATTGTTCTTGCTTATTTATTTATTTGTTTTTGTTTATTTGTTTTTGTTTTTAATTTGAATTATTTCTTTGTAAATAATGTTTTGAAAAGACTTCCAAGTCCTATATATAATGACTTTATTATATGGAATACCATTCCTATTGCTGTGTTTTCTTCTATTTGTGTATTAATAGAATTTCTAAATGGTGGTATTAAATATATTATCCAAAATAGGAATAATAATATTATTACTGATAAAATAGTTATTCCAACACTCTTCCATTGAATTGGTTCACTAACATCATAACCTAGACTTCTTAAATATGCTCTTTCATATTTCTTTAAATTTTCTTTTATGATTTTTTCTTCTTGATCAATTCTTTCCTGAGCTTTTTTAATTTCTTCATCAACCATTTTTGCATATGCTGCATTAGCTCTTTCATATTCCATGTCTTTAGCAACTTTTTGATCAATAATTACATCATCTGATTCAGATGTAGTCTTATCTTCAGTTTCAACTTGTGCACCAAAAACTTTTAAATCATATTCATTTTTCTTTTTCTCATCAGATAAAACTTCATATGCTTCATTTATTTTCTTTATATATTCTTCTTTCTCTTTTTTCTTTTGAGCATCACTTTCTAAATCAGGATGGTATTTTTTTACTAATGCCTTATGTGCTCTTTCTAAAACTTCTTTTGAAGCATATCTGCTTATTTCTAATATATCATAATATGTTTTCATCTTATTACCTGTTTTATTCTACAATGTCTACTTCAACACTAAATTTAGCTATAACATCGTCTTCTTTATAGTTTTCTATCATACCTTTAGGAACAACTCTTATTGCTGAAAATACTATAGAATTAGCAATTGAATTTTCATCAAAGAACTTAGCAAAACCTAATTCTAATTCCTTACTTCCAAATGCAGGAATAATTACCTTTTCTATATTTTCCATTTCTTCTCTCATATCACCACTAACACTTAATTGAATCTCAGGATTAGTAATAGAAAAGTCTTTTAAAATAATATCATGTTCTGATCTATTCATTATACTTAAATAGTATAATTCTTCTGAATAAAAAGACTTTCTTTGTTTTATTTCTATTCTTATATAGTCATTTTCAAAAACTGAATTTAATAGGAATTTCCCCATATATCCAGCAACTGAAAGAAGTTTTTCTCCTTTAGGGCCATGGTTTACAGCCATCTTTAAATCAATATAGTTATAATCTGAATAAGTTAATCCTGTACTTAAGAAATTTTCATATACCTTTACTTGGTAAACATATGTATTGCCTACTTTTGAATATGGTATTATGTCATATCTTGAACCTCCAGGAAAATTAATTTCAGCATATCTTGTAAATTCACTTAAAGAACCAAATACATCTCTTTTACAATCATCAGATAAAATATCATATGCAGATCTGTAATTTCCTTCTATTGCTTCATTAGCAAATTTAGAAATTAATGCATCTGTTTCTATATGTAGTTTTGCAGGTACCTTTTCTCTTGGTGCCATTACATATGCAAATGGATCTCTTGTTGTAATTACTTCATCTCTATCATATAGGGTTAGTAAATAATTAAATAATAATAGGAAGACAATAACAATGCTTACTATAAATATTTGTAATTTATATTTATTAAAAAACTCATTAATTTTTATTTTAATATTATCAATTTCTATCAATTTAAACTCTCTTTCTATTATTAAATTTATTATTTATTTTTATCTTTTTCTTATATGGTATTTATATTTGTATTTTTATTTTTTTATTTTGTCTTCGTTTTTTATCTTAGTTTAATTTTTATTTAGTTGTTTGTTATTTATCTTAATTTTATTTTTTGTTTTATTGTTTTTTGTTATTTCTTTGAAAAAGAAAATCTATAATCATTAAATCCTTCTTCTTCAAATACAAAATGCATGTCTAGTTTCTTTTTAGAATCTTTAACACTTACTATGTCTACAACAAAAACATATAATGATCCTGTTCTTTCAAAGTTTTTAATAACATAGCCTGCACCTTTAGGAAATTCTCCTTCTAAATAGTCTACTAAAACTAATAGTTTAGGGAAGAATTTTTCCTTGTATTCATCATCTAATCTTGCATATATTTCTTCATAATTTTCTTTTTCTATATTATCAAAAATATCACCAAGATAAACCTTCATTCTTGCCATTTCACCTTTATCTCTAACATGTTCTACAGTGTGTTCAAATTTCTTTTGATTTAATTGTTCAGCATATTCAGGTAAAACTTTATTTGAATTTCTTAATCTATCTTTAGTTTTCTTAGTAAGGATGACAAGACTTACAATACCAACAATCATTAGTATTATAATTCCTACAATAATGATTGTATTAATACGAGTATCTCTTTGATTTTTTTCTGTTTTATCTTTATATTTATTAAAAGTTTTTTTACTTATATTTCGCATTCATCCTCCAAGTATTTTGTTTATTATTTTTGTTATTTATTATCTTTGTTTTCATCAGTTTTTGTTTCTGTTTTAGTTTCCGTTTTTGTAGTCTTACTTTTCTTTTCTTCAAAGTCTTCTCTAGTAGGTCCCGATTTTTTAGCTTTTGATTTTCCACTAGTCTTCTTCTCTTCTGTTCCGCCAGCAATTGTTTTCTCTGCTTTTACATCTTCTTTGCCTGATGCTAATTCTTCAGCTTTTTCTATTTCCTGTCCTTCTAATCCTTTTTTAATTGTCTCTCTTAATTCTTCCATTTGGATGTCTTTTCTTTCCTTAGCATCCGCTATCTCACCTAATTGTTCAGTCATATTAACAATACTACGTCTTAATCTATCAATTTCTAATTGATTTTCTTCTCTAATAGCTTCTTTTAATGCCTTTTCATCAGCAACTTTTGCTCTACTAATTCTTTCATTTTCATTTTCTAATGATATGTTTTCAGCAATCGCTTCATCTAGAAGTCCTTCTAGAATCTTAATTTGTTTATCATCCATAGCCTTCATAGGATCTTCTGTGCCATCTAAGTCTTTTCTATCTGTCTTTACATCTGTTTCTGGTAATGGCTTATCTTTATCAACTTCTCCGACAAATTCTGGTCTACCACTTTCAAAGCTTTCTCTAGTGATTTCTGAATCTTCTTCTGCTTCAGTTGTTGGCATTGTTGGTAATGGTGCAGCAACTGGTACAGTTCTTCCTGCAACTTGTGCAGCTTGATCTAAGTCTTTTAATTCATCAACATATGCTTTATCAGTTAAGATATTTCTAACATTGTCATATTCATATGTAGCATTTCTCATATCACTTTCTAATTCATTATATTGTTTCATATCATCAGATTGCTTTTTCTCTATTGCAACTGCAGCAAAATTTCTACCAGCATTTGAATTATATACTTCTGCCATTCTTGTTCCTGCTTCAGGTGTCTTACCAGCTAAAAGCATTTTCTCTAATTGATAAGAAATCGCAATAGCTTCAGCTCTATTTACACCTTGATCCATTTGCATTTGTTTAATAAGGTCCATTCTTCCTGCTTTGTATTCTTTTAATAGGTCACCAGTTCCAGTCTTGTCTTTAACCATTCTGAACCATTCTTGCATTTTAGCAATTCCTTCATCAGTATCTAATTGTGGATCTTCATCATATATTAATCTGCTCATTTCATATGATTTTATTCCTTCTCTAGCAGCATCTTTAGTGTTTTTAATATATAGTTGTTCCTTAGTTAATCCAGCTCTTTCTTCTCTTGCTTTCTTAGACATCTTAATATTTTGGTCTGTTAGTTTACCTATATTTCTAGAAGATGTAGCAATACCCCAAGCAGCAGTTAAGTCTCCACTTGCAATAGCTAATGATGCTCCTGCAATTGTTCCTGCATTTGTAAATACTTTTTTCTTACTTGCAGTATGTGCTGTATCTCTAATAAATCCTTTTGATTTTTCATAAGCTCTACGTAGTTTGCCACCTTCTACAGATCTAGGATCTTCTTTATTCATCATTCCATAAATATCTGAATCTAAATCAAGGTTAGGACCTGCTGGTTGTGCAACTCTTTGTGGTATTGCACCATCAAGTGCAGTTCTATCCATTTCTGGTAATGGCATAGGTCCAATAAAGTCTGGATCAAGACGACTCTCGTCTCTAAGAGCTCTTCTTTCATCAGCAGAACTATCACCAATACTTGTTTCAATTGTTGAATCAAATACTCTAGACTTTCCTTGTCTTTCCATTGCATCTTTAAGTTTACCTTGAGTATAGTCAATTGCCTTACCTGCAATAACAAATGATGTTAGTTTTGAGCCATCTTGTAGTCTTTCACCATCTGTAATACTAAAGATTTGTCTTATTATTTTTTCAGCCTCACCTATAAATCTTAGACTTACTATTGCTAAGATTGTTCCAGGTAGACTTGAACTAAATGTTCCTAATAAATCCCATGAATGATCAGGCTTTACTGCCACATTATATGAAAGTATAAAGAATATTGAGAAAATCAATGCATGGAATGTTTGTATAAATACATTAAATATAAATACATGTGCCCAAGTATTTAATGCTTGTGATTTATTATCTGCAATCTTATCAACTGAATATGTAATTGTAACCAATGGTGCAATCATTATTAAGAATGCAATTTTAATCATTCTCTTCATATACACAAATGTAAATTGGAATAATTGTAGTGTAAGTACTGCTAGTAATATTATTGAAGAAACCTGTCCTATAAAATTAAGAGGTTTCAACATACCGACTAAGAGCCCTGTTATAATACTTGAGAAATCCTTACCACCCATTATTTGAATTGCAGATTTTTCTATTATTCTAACAAATGAATTATTAAGCATAATAGAACCTACTATTATAATACCTAAACCTGCAAGCATTACTAAACTTACTAACCAATCAACAAACATCTTTTGATATTTAGCTTTTGATTTTCCAGTATTAGCCATTACAGCTCTTATAGCAATATAGATTAATACACCTAATAAGAATACTGCTGCAACTCCTGATAATACTACAAACCATTTTGCAACTTCTGTTCTAATTTCTAGAACACTTGAATCACCTGATGCAAAATCAAAAAAGTCTATACTCAAAATTGGGATTCTATTATAGAAGATATCTGCTGGTGTAACAAACATTGTATTATTACCTAATAAGAAGAATAATAAAGATACAACTAAATAGAATACTGCAACAATTGCTCCAGCAACAAGTGCTGGAATATAGAAAAGAATTCCTAAAATTCCATTTAATAATACAGTTATTACAGATAGAACAACTGAACCAGGATCACTACTATTTTGTAGATCTTCTGCTGTTATATCATCTGCAAAAACATTATTAAACATCATTAACATTGTAATAACTAGTATTATAGTTATTAATATCTTTAGTACTTTTTTCCAGTTAATATTTAACTCTTTCTTTGTTTTAAGCATTCCTTAATACCTTTTCCTTCTTATTATATATT
>CAZMFV010000001.1:17277-19491 GCA_964565695.1 uncultured Lachnospiraceae bacterium | reverse complement strand
CCTGTTTTGTTTTCAAAATTATCTGACTTTTGTTTTGCTACATAATTTAAATATTTATGTAGTAAATTTCTATCAACTTCTTCTAAAATTTCATAATTAAAGTCTTGATTTTTTAATATTTCTTTTTGTAGTGTAATCACATGACGTTTAGCTTCATCTATAGACTTTCCAGTTCTCTCTTGATAATCAACTATACTTTCTTTTCTAGCATGATCATATGCATCTGATATTTCCTTAGTACTCTTTTCAGCAATATCTTTTGCATATGATTCTATTGAAGTGCTTTCTTTTTCAATTGCTTCATCTATAGTTTTTTGTGTCTTATCTTTATCTTCAATTTCTTTTTCATCTTTTTCATCTTTTTTATCTGCATCATCTGTATCAGTTTTATCTATTTCTTTTTGTGGTTCAGAATCTTTACCTTCATCTAAGTCTGGTACTACTTCTTTAACTTCTTCTATAGATTCTCCACCATCTTCTTTTTCAAATTCATTTCCTAGCTTTGCTTTTCTATCATTAATGGCAATTAATTGATCTGCTTCCTTATCTAATGTCTTTTTATATGACTTGCTTTTACCATCATGTTTTTTCTTATCTCTATAATCTGATACACCATCAACTGCCCAACCTGAAGCTGCAGCACCTACAATTCCTGCTTCAATCATTCCAATTTGTGGTGTAGCATGTGATGCAATAGATGCAACTCCTCCACCAACAACTTGAGCAAGTCTCTTTGCAGAACTTCCTGCAACTTGTTTAAATGTCATATTCTTTATAGTCTTAGCTTTTGCATTAATTGATTTTTTTACAGAATCCCCTAATCCCTTAAGTGGCATATGAGTATCTATAGCTTCAGCTAATTTAGCTTTACGTTCAGCTTTTACTCTAGCCTTTTCCATTTCTTCTTTAGTCATTTTCTTTTTAGGTTTATCTTTTGTATCATCCCTATCTTTGTCTTTACTTCTATCTTTTGTCTTATCCTTATCTTTAACATCATCTTTAGATTTTTTCTTATCCTTAGAATCTCCTAATTCCTTAGCACCATCAGCTAATTTTGGAGTAGACTTTCCACTTAATGTTTTCTTACCACCTGTTGCAAGCATTGGAACTTTATCTGCTACCTTAGAAGAAGCACTCTTTATTCCTTTTGCTCTACTCATGAATCCTAATAGGAATGCTGTACTTCCTTTAACTTCATCTGCTTGGATTCCAAAAAGTTCTCCAACAATTGTCTCAGCATCCCAAAGGAATTTTAAACCTGAAACTAATATTATTACAGTTGCAACAAAATTAGTTGTATTTAAATCAATACTTTCAACAACTACATAGATAAGTGCTGTATATATTAATGCATGAACACTTTGTATTAATACAGCATATACAAACATTTTAGCCCATGTTATTAGTTTTTGAGCAGAACCCTTTCTTCTATCAAGTGAAAAAGTTACTGCAACTAGTGGTGAAATTAATATCAAAAATGATACTTTTACAAATCTTCTTAAATAATATACAAAGAAAAACACTCCCATTGTAGCTAGAATAATGTATAGGATTAAAGATATTGTTCCTGTTTGTGTATCAAATGAAAATATGTCTAAAAACACCTTATTAGTCACACCATCAATTGTAACACCTAAAACAGTTGACTCATAATCCATTGCTCTTTCTAGAGCTTTAACAAGTGTATTATTTAAAAAGATTATAGTTATTATGAAAATAACCATACCAGCTAAAATTCCAAGTCCTAAAAGAAAGTCTTTTAACATAACTTTAACTTCTGCATCTTTTTCAGGATCTTGTTTTAAAGTTTTTAATGCTGTACTTATAGCTATATATATTAGGATTAATAATTGTAATGCTAATGCTATTGAAAATAATATTGAAAACCATCTTACAACACTATCATAAACATCATTTGCAATAGAATTTGAAGTATCACCTAAAAACACATTTAAACTTGTAAGATCATATTTATTAAAAATAAATGTCTCAACATTAAGTGATGTGAATTGTCCACCAATCAATATTCCTAATGTAAATGATATAGCAAAAAGAATAACTGCTAATAATCCTCTAAAAAGTAATAATAATAAGTTCATAAAACCTGAACTCTCATTAGGAGCATCATCTTCAGCAAAGGAATTAGAAGACAAGAATAAAACACTTGCTATTATAAGTAAGATTGTCATTATGATTTTTAATGCTTTTATTTTA
>CAZMFV010000001.1:0-17177 GCA_964565695.1 uncultured Lachnospiraceae bacterium | reverse complement strand
TTATATCCTCTATTATGAAGAGCTCTACCAGTTCTTCCCTTATATGCTAATTCTGAATTAGTAGATCCTTTAAGTTGTGGACTTGTTTTTTCTCCATCAATTGGCTTTTTAACATCTGTTTGTTTTACTGTTCTTATTGGTGTTCCCCTTCTTTCAACTTCAACCAATGCTGGTCTTCCTTTTTTACGATCTGGTCTTCCTATAGTCTTACTCTTAAATTGGAAATTACCTCTTAAACCAAGTGATAAACCACTAGAAACACTAGAATCTATTAGAGATACTGGGAATAAGGCTGCACCAACAAATGTCTTCGCACCAATACTTGTTGCCATCTTTAAATCTTTAACTGTCTTATCATATTCAGCTCTACCTTTTTCACCCTTGCCCATTTCAAATTCTTTAATAACAGATTCTCTAAATTTATCATGTAGGCTGTCTTTAAATACAATTTTTTCTTTATCCGTATCATATTCAAACATTCCAGATCTAATTCTTCTTCTACCCTTGTCGTCAACTTCACTCATGTCTCTTACAACTCTTCTTAATCTATTACCAGTATATTTAACTCTATTAACACCTTTTACAACTAGATTTGTTTTTCTAGTTTGTGAAACTTCTAATAGTCTTATCCTATCTTTTTGTTCTTCACTAAATGGTATAGTTGCATCTGGTCCTATTCTGTCTTTTATTTCTTGTTCAGAATATCCTTGAAGTCTTAATACATCTTTAACTTTTGAATCTTTCTTTTCTTGTCTTTGAGCTAGTTCTGCCTGATCTCCTGCACCTTTATCATCCCTTAAAGTTTCTTTTATAATTTGTCTAGTATTATATGCACCTCTTAAAACAAGGTCACCAGTTCTACCTGCAACGAATTTTGCTGGTTTAATAACTTTTTTAGAAACTTCTTTAAGCTTTCTGGTTGGTAAACTTTTTGATCCAACAAATGATGCTACTGCAACACCACCCATATAGTCTTTTAGTGTAGATTTCTTTGTAACATTGTCTAATGTACTATGTCTTCTAGCACCTCTTATATTAAAGATTTGTCTAATAATTCCATCAGCTTCTAATAGGAATTTTAATAACATAAACATTATTATAAAACCTATAATACTTTGAGAAGCTAAATTATATGATATTGGAATAAATATTACATAAACAAATGCATGTACAGCTTGTATCAATACATTGAATGTATACTCCTTTATCCAATCCATTCGAATTTCAGATTTCCCTTTTATAGTTTTCATAATAAGGTCATATACCATAAGTATTGGCCCTAAAACTGATAGGAAGAATAATACTAAAAATCTTTTAACATACATTAGGAAAAACTTAATTGTATACCATATTAAAACAATGTACATAATACTTGCAGGAAAACCAACAGAGAACTTAAATGCATATGCTCTTGTTCTTATTGTTTCCATTATAGTATAGTTTTGACCCATGTCTGTTTGTATATAATTACCAGCTAAATTAGTCATTGATGAATCGGCAACATCCGCTAAGAAATCAATAAGCCATGTATGCAACTGCAAAATACCGACCATGTATATAAGAACTAGAACTGTTTCAAATAATGCTCTTAGCCAGTCTTTTGCTCTTTCCTTATATGTTGCTTTTCTAGCACCTGCAGATTCTAAACTTGCTAAAATTGCATTTAATATTAATGCACCAAGTAATATTCCTAATGCTAATCCATATAGTATACGGAATAATATTGCAAAATAATCTTTTATAATTAGTACAGGTCCTTCTTCTAATGCATCCATTGCATCTTGTTCAGCTTTAGCTAAATCTTCTTCTGTAATATCTTCAACATCAATCCCATATAATTCAGCAACTTCTAAACCAGAAGGACTATATTTTAAAAGTCTTTTCTTTACAGAATCTTTACTTTCAAAGAAATTAACATTTAAAACTTCCACTCTATTAAAGAATATATTTTCAACATTTACAGTTCTTTTAGAGTCTGTATAAAATTCCTTATTTATCTTTCTATATTTGTCAGGTGAGGCACTTTTTACTACTAATGAATCCAAAGAATCTGTAAGTAATGCTTCAATAATTGAACCCCAACCAATAAATCCTAATCTAAATACCAATGTTGCCATTCCAATCATATAGTCAAAGATTTCACCAAGGAAGTTTACAATCCATTCAAATAAATTGAATCTATGTCTCATAAAATGACCTTCAGGTACTCCCTTGTAATAAAAATCTCCCTGATTTATCATTCTCTTTAAATCATCAAGTGCAAGACTATTACTTGGATTTGAAAAGCCCATACCTTTAGAAACACCAGGTGTTTTAAAATCTATAAATAATTTAGGATCAACAGGAGTTGTTCCATTTTCTCTAATTTCTAAATGAAGATGTGGCCCTGATGATACTCCAGTGTTACCAACATACCCAATAATTTGCCCAAG
Organism: uncultured Lachnospiraceae bacterium; assembly: GCA_964565695.1. Lineage (GTDB taxonomy): Bacteria > Bacillota > Clostridia > TANB77 > CAG-508 > CAZCCM01. Next base: position 14,745 of record CAZMFV010000001.1, on the reverse strand, counting down.
TTTAACATTATCTCCTGTTCTAACTTCAGGTTCTTTAACCATATGTGCAGCAATCCATGTGTATCCATCAGTTCTTTGAACTTCAACACGATAACCATATCCACTATGATAACCTGATGCAATTACAACACCATCAGATACAGCCAATATTTCCATTCCTGTTGGTGCAGCCATATCATATCCATTATGAAAATCTGGTGTTCCACGTACAGGGTGAATTCTATGTCCAAAGTCTGATGACATTGGTTGTGGTGCTTCAAATGGATTAGCCCATGCACCACTACTAGGAGCTGGAGTAGATGTTCCACCTGAACCTTCTTCATCTTCTTGCTCAGATTCATTTTTAACTAAATCTTTTATAAATTCACCAACAGCAAGAGATTCAATAGGATATGTAAATAAAATAATACCCAGCATAATTGCTGCTATTAATTTATGTAATATTTGATTAAGTTTTAAGTTTTTCTTCATATCATCTTCTTAATATTGTCTACTTTAATATTATTTTTTATATAAGTATTTATAAACATTTAAAATATTTTTATTCTTACATCATCAAAGAATAAATAATTGTTTTTTATATATTTTAATTCATATTTATCCATGTCATGGATTATTGATTCTATTTTTCCTGTATTTATATTTAATCTTGATATACCATCATATTTTATAGAAAAATATACATAGTCTTCTGTTAGCAGTAAGTAATCCGCTACCTTTGCACTATCTAAATTATAATGTCTATTACTATTTTTAGAAATTATTGATACATTATTAAAAGAATATCTAGGATTATTGCTTTCAAAATATATTGAATATTTAGGGAATTCCTTTATATTTTTATATTCTTTTTCTAGTTTTCTATCACTGCTTTCAACTACTTCTTTTTGAATATTTAAATAACTGTCTGATGTATTTATATAATTATATATCTTATTATCTGAATAAATTTTTGCTGGTAAAGAAAAGTTTTTCTTTTTCTCTTCATAGCTTGTTCTGTCTATTTCTTCTCTTCCAATTAAATTTAGATTTTTAATATGTACATCTTTTAATTTCTTAAGATTGTCTTTTGAGTATTCATCTTTATCTGATTGATAATTTGAATAAAGATATATTCCGTTTTCCTTATTAAATTCTTTAAAATATAGTCTAATTCCTAGATCTGAATATAGTAATTCTAATCCATCACTATCATAGATATATCTAGTATATGCAGGATATTCCTTAGTTAATGCTGATACATATCCTTTTAAATCTTTATCATTTAAATACATATTATATAGATTCCAAAAAGCTTCTAAATTATCATTATTTCTAAAATATACAGAAACTTCTCCCAATGCTTCATTGAAAATTATATAATATTCATTTGTTTTATAAATTAATAAATTACCTTCATTATAATTAGGGCTTCCTAATTTATTAATTATATCACTTTTTTTAGTTTTTACATCTATACCATTTACAATGCTTGATTTATAGTCATTTAGGAAAACTAAATTTAAAATTCTATCATATGATTTTTTTATCTTTATATTTCTATCTGGAAATACATAATATCCATCATAGGCATAATATTTTCCTAATGCACTTAAAGTTAAATTTGAATCTCTAACAATATATTTTAATTCAAGTGATTCATTATTTAAATTTGTTTCATTTTCATTTATCTGTATATATACCGGGTTTTCTTCAGGTCTTTCACCACTTTGACCATGTCCTCCAATAGGAATGTCAATAGGAATATCTTCAGTAGGATTTTTTATAAAAAAAGCTGCAACAACAAGAATAATGAATAATATCCCTATTATTGCTAATGTTGCTATTTTTTTAATACTCTCATTACTCATTATCTAAAAGATCCACCTTTCAATAATTCTTCTGAAGATCTAATAACCATTAAGTCTCTACTGTCAAACACACCCTTTATAATTTTTTCAACTCTACCATACATAGAGAATAGGAATAATCCCATCATTGGACTTGCAGCTGCAACAGCTCCAAGACTGCTTATATATATAATAAACATAAATCCATGCAATACTTGTAAGAAGTATGCAAAGAAATATTCTTTATAGAATTTACCTAACACTTGGCTCTTATCATCTTTTAATTTGTCAACAGAATATGTAACTGCAATCAATGGTGAAATAATTGTTAGAAATCCTAAGGTATAGAATCTTTTTAAATAAACCATTACAAATCTTGCATAAACTACAATTAATAAAATATATGAAAGATTATACATTGCGTAGTCTAAGCCTTTAGAGTTAAATCTAAGACTTCTAATAACATATTCAAAATTATTCTCTCCATTAGCATTCATTAATGAAACTCTAAACTTCGAGAAAATGCCTATAAAGAAATCATTAAAATTAGCAATTACAGATAGAATTATAGGTAAAAGGAAAACCAATGCTAATGACACTAAAACATTTGTCATTGCAGATTTTATATTAGCATGTTTTTCTGGTGTTCTTAGACCAGAATACATTAAAGCCATATTAATGGCTAAATAAATCATAACAACTAATAACAGAACTAAAGCAACACCTGACATTATTACATACCATTTTGCTACATTCTTTTTAATTATATTATTAATATTACTTTCATTTTCACTGTATTTAAAGAAATTAGCATTTAATAATTCAATATCATCAAAGAATAATTTGTCTAAACTAAATCTTTTAACATATACAGGATTATTCATATAGTCACCTGGATCTGTACCAGGATAATCTCCCACTCTTTCAGGAACAAAGAAATTAAATATGTAATCAAGAGCAAATGCTAATGCAGAACCAACTGATATAAAAACATTTGGTAAAAACATTAGAACTTGGTTTGTAATACTAACAGGAGCTGGCTCCATATCCTGTTTTGGTCTTACTGTTCCATCAAATAATATGCCTTCTAATAAATCATCACTACCTTTTGATTCTTCTTCCTCTTGAGGAAATCTATTTCTAGTTTCTTCATCCATTCCATAAACAAAAACAGTTGGAAATATAAAATTTACCAATGTTATAATTAATAATAATGATGCAATTAATTTAAAAAGCCTATTATTCATATCTTCCTGCTTGTTCTTCTTTTCTTTGTAATATTTCTACTTGTTTTGCTAAATTCGTTTCAACAAATTCAAATTCCTTCTGTGTTGGTTCAATTGCAATTATTGCTGCATCTTCTCCAATTTTTAAAAGACCTTGGCCAATACCTGCTGTTGTTAAGAATGAAGCCTCACCAGCACTTAATTTAAATACTTCTCTAATATAGTCTATTTCAGAAGCATCTTGCCCTAAGAATAATTTAGTTTCAGATGATGTTAAAACAACTTGTACTTCTGGCATTTCGTAGAAGTCTTGGAATCTTTGAGAAATAATTGCAAGAGAAACATTTCTTTTTCTAGCACGTCTAGCTGTTGTATTTAAGAAATCTACTGCTTCTGGGAATGGTAAAAGCATCCAAGCTTCGTCAATGATTACTCTTTTCATTTTAGCCTTAGATTTGTCTTCACTATTTTTCTTAACATATTTTTCCCAAACCCATGATAGAAGAATTTGTTGTGCCAATGGTCTAGCAAATCTCTCTTCTAATTGTGATATGTCTAAATTTATAAATGGTATGTCATCATCTAATAAATCAAATGTTGACTGACCATCAAAATATCCTAATTGTCCACCAAGTGAACGTACATATTGTTTCATAACTTTTAAAAGATATGAATAATGGAAATTATAGTCACTTACAGTATTTTCCTCAGCATTTTTCGCCATTGCCTTATACCAAGTTTCGATTGTAGGCATTTCCTTCTTTTCTTTTGTTATAAATTCTAATGAATTTTCATCTATATCACTATCTTTATATAGGCTTGCTACTTGATGTGTAATTCCACATCTTTGATATTCCTGTGTAACAGCCTCAGATATTATTTGTTTTGTAACCTCTGTAACTTCTCTTGATTTAGTACTACCTCTAGCCATTGTAAGTAATATTTGTGTAACGTCTTCAACCTTTGATTCAACATTTAGAACCATTCTTTCTTTTCCTGTAATTTCATCTTTTATAATTTCAGGTTCAACATCAAATATATTTAAAATAGTTTGTGATGTAGGACTTATAGTGATATTAACTCCACCTAACACTTCTGCTAATGCTGTATACTCACCTTCAACATCAAGTGCTAATGAAGATATATTTTGTAAAACAGCTGATCTTGCTGTTAATGTTTTAATTGTAACAGACTTACCAGCACCAGATTTACCAAATACAACCATATTATAATTTGTTAATTCTCTACTGAAATTATCAAAGAATATTGGAACACCTGTTTGTCTATTAAAACCTAAAGGTATACCAGTATTATGACCAATGTCAGATGTAAAGAATGGGAATACTGTTCCCATAGAATTTCTATCAAATGTATGAGAAATACCTATTTTGTTTTCATTAAAAGGAAGATTTGATTGGAAACCAATATCTTGCATTGCCCATGTTGGTTTAGCAACCAATAATGTTCTTCCCATTGATGATGAAAACTCTTCAGTAAGCCTATCTAAATCTTCATGTGAATATGCAAATATAGTTGAGATTATAGATGCATTGAAAAGACTATTCCAACCAGCTTCTATTTCGTCTCTTAATTCTTCTCTTTCTGCTTTTTTAATTGTAAGAGATCTTGCACGATTAACATCTCCTCTATCTTGTGCAACAATTATTTCTGTAATTAATGTGTTAATCTCTCTATTTAAATCAGTTTGTGATAAAGATACAGGGATGGGATTAATAAATACTGAAACATTTATATCACCAAAATTATACATGTCTCTTAAAAATTCTGGAAACACAGTTGTTCTTGGTAAAGAAGTAACTGCCATTGTTCTAGCATATTTACTTCTATTTGAAATAATTTCAAGATGATTAGTATATGTTGCATCAATTCCAGCAGGTGAAATTAATTGCTTTATACCTTTTACATTTTTTAATAAAATTCCCTTATCTTTATTTTTTCCCTCTTCAGCCATAGCTTTCTCACTTTCTATTCATCTGTCGGTGTACTTAGTTCTGATAACTCATTTAATTCTGCTTCATCAACATTCTTTAATGCTGTTTCATATATTACTTGATCTAATTTATCTTTATAGTCTTCAACATATTTTTTAGCTGCTTTTTTAACCTTTTGATTTTTATTTCTTTTCTCTTTTTCCAGTTCTGCTCTTCTAGCCTTACTTGCTTGAACAATACTACTTGTTGCTAAATTAATAGCATCTAGAGAAATTTCTTCTTCTAATTTTTCTTTTCTCTTTTCTAAAACTTCCTTAGCTGTTGTGTAAAGAGAATCATATTCTGCTTCAATATGGTTTTGAACACTCATAAATTCTGATGCATCTCTATTGTATGCATTGAATAATAATTCAATTAATTCTTCAGAATTTAAAACCTTTGAAGTTACTCCAGAAGAAAGTAATGCACTACTCAAGTTTGAACATCTTGTAAATAATTCTTCAAAAACCATGTCTTGAACTTCTTCTTTTGAATAATTATTTATCTTTGGTCCAATTTCAGATGTAAAATAGCTAACTGCAACATATGTTTTTTGATGTAGTACATTTCTGCTATTACTTAATCTATTAACATATGAAATTGTATCTTCTGCATATTCTTGAATATTTAATTTTCTTCTTTTATTTTTCAATTCATTTTCAACATTTGATGTATTACCTAATCTTTTTTCTTTTTCAATAATTGTGTCTGAATCTAAAACATCTTCTTTTATTTCATTTAAAATAACTTCATATCCGTCAATTAAATTATCGTAATTTAATCCTCTAGTTTGAACATATAATTGAACTGGGTATTTAATTACATTTAAAAATTGTTGGAAACCTTCTTCTATTGCAAATTTTTCATCTTCTGATCTAAGATCAAAATTTATTCCATTACAAGCTAGTACCATTACATATTGAGTACTGCTTTTTCTTACAATCATACCATCAACAATATTTTCAAAATCCATGAAATTATATATACTCTCAGTATTTAAACTTCCATGGAATCTACCACCAACTGGCTTATTTGTAGATGTAGCAGTTTTTTCCTTTGTTGATCTTACTCTATCAATGCTATCTAATTCTTCATCTTTTCTATTTTTATAAAAAAGGAAAAGTCCAAGAATAATAACAAAGCCAAAGGCAAATAATGTTATTAGCATTGTTAGTATTTGTATTAACGACGGTATCATATTAATCCTCCCTCTCTAAAACCTTTAGAGAACGTCTCTTTTTAAATGCAATATATCTCACAACAGCTTCATCTATGTATATTCCACTAAGTGATTTAGTTATAGGAACTGAAGCCATTTCTGGTATTTTCACTGTACCAATAAGAAAACCAATTCCTCCAAATAAAATTAAAGAAATTATTAAAGCCCATGTTGATAATGCAACTTTTAAAAAAGAACCTATTATGAAGCCAAGACCAATACCTATAACTGTTGTTAGTATAGATCTTCCTGTAAAGAAATATAGTATTCTTCCTTCATTTTTAGATTCTCTTGGAATTTCATGTTTTCTCATTTATTCTCCTATTTAAGTAGTCCTGCTATAAAGATTACTAAGAATGACCAAATTGGATATGCTGCTAGTAATACTACAGCAGATATTGAAAACCCAATAAGCTTACCCTGTATTTCTGCTCTAGTTTTAGGATCACCAGTTGCTTGAAAATATTGTAATCCTAAAAACATTGCTGCACCCATAACTATAGATACACCAACCCAATATAGTGCATTTATAATTGGTTGAATTTCATCAACAATATCTGATACTGTATCTCCACTTGCACTACTTTCACCCTTGTCTAAGAATTCTCTTACAGAACCCATTATATTACCAAAACTAAATTCTTTCCCTGTATCAGCATATGATTTACTAGGAATCAATAATAATAAAATCACCATTATCAATACTAATAATATTGATTTTGCAATACTCCTCTTCATTCTTACCTCTTGTGCTTACTATTTAAAAATATTTTATATAAATCTAAGTAGATTTATTCTTATTATATAAAGATATTCTAACAAATTTTCAGGCTTTTTAATACCTTTATAGCTTCTTTTAGATAAAATGTAACATATATTTAATATTAGTTTATTTCTAGCCATAAAAGCTAATTTTTAGGGTGTTTTTTATCATTTTTAAATCCAATTTCAAAATCTATTTTTCAGATTTAAAAAATGATCATTTTCTAATTTTTTTCTAAAGTTATAAAAAGTTCTTTATCTTTTATATTAAGTTTATATTAAATAATATCTTTTTTAATCTTTTTACTTATCAAATCCGAGTTTATATTGTATAATTTAGGCAATTAGTATAATATAGTGTAATCTATATAGAAATATTAAAGTGAAATGAAGTAAAATGAAAAAAGAAACAAAGAAATTTTTAATTAAATTAGCAATCTTTATATCAATATTTGCATTGATAGGCCTTACAAATAATAGTTATGCATTATTTAAAGGAATAGGTCCTCAAGATTCAGGTGGAACTTCTGATGATATAAAAGCTAAGATATCTGACCTTTTAGGAATCTTAGAATTTATAGGTATAGTTATTGGAGTAGGAATGTCGATATGGCTTGGTGTTCTTTATTTCACAACATCAGATAATCCTGCAAACAAAGCAGAAACTAGTAAAAAGGCACAGTCTATATTTCTAGGAATAGTGCTTGTTCTTGGAGCATCTGCTATTCTAACTTTAATTAGAAATTTAGCATTAAATATTACTGAAGATCTAGCTTAATAGATTAAATAAAATAAATGAAAGAATGAAAATGAAAAGAAAAGTTTTAACAAATTTTTTAAGAATAATATTATTAGCTATAATGCTATCTGCAGTCATAAGCAATTTTGTTTTTGCAGAAGACATTGTTGATGCATTAACAGATCCAAGTAAGGGGGATCCTGAAGGTGAATTAATCCAAGTAGTTAATCCTATCTTATCAATCATACAAGTTGTATCAATTGGTGCAGCGGTAGGATTAATAATTTCAGATGGAATTAAATTACTAACAACAACTGACAATTCTGAAAAAGCTAATTTAAAAAGAAAGATCTTATATTATCTTATTGGAGGTATATTTATATTTGCTCCAGTAACTGTAATTAAGGTTTTATCAAACACCGCTGAAAATATCATGACATAGCATTTCTTTACAATTATAAAGAACTGTGCTAAAATAGTCATATATTTAATATATTATTAATTTGCAAATTAATAGGAGGAAGAAATGAAAAACACAAAAAAGAAATTATTAACACTAGTAATGGTTTTAGCTTTAGTACTTATTTTTGTTTTACCAACAATAGTTGGTGCTAACGAAATACCTAATCCTAATGCTGTTACAGACCAAAACTTAAAAACTGCAGCTTCTAATATTATTGGAATAGCTCAATTCGTTGGTATAGCAGTAGCTGTAATAATGTTAATAGTTTATGGTATTAGATACTTTACAGCAGCACCTGACAAACAAGCAGAACTTAAAAAAGCTGTATGGGGATACTTAATTGGAGCTGTATGTATTTTTGGTGCAGTAACAATTTTACAATTCGTTAAGAAAACTCTAGAAGATACATCAATCCTACCAGGAGCATAAAGTATTTAATTTAATTAAATTAAAAAATAAAAAAGATGATTCACATCATCTTTTTTTATTTCTCTATTACTTGTCTTTTATTTATTTTTGTCGTCTTTTTTGCTTCTTAAATATTATCTTTAACAGTTTTGTTTTCTAGTTGCATTTTATATTTATTTAATAAATATATTATTTCTTAGCTAAGATATCTCTTATTTCTGTAAGTAACACTTCTTCTTTGCTTGGTTTTGGTGGCTCTGCTTTTGCTTCTTCTTCTTTCTTTCTAGAGAATCTATTAACTAATTTAATTACTAAGAATATTGACATTGATATTATTAGGAAATCAATAATCGTTTGCAAGAATGTACCATAGTTTAGTTTTATGCTTATTGTTTCATTAATAACTTTTTCAAATTTTAAAGAACCTACATCAATTTGACCAGTAATTAAAGATACAGCAGGCATTAATATATCATTTACTAACGAAGTTACAATACTTCCAAAAGCACCACCAATGATAACACCAACTGCCATATCAAGAACATTACCCCTCATAATAAACTCTTTAAATTCGTCTAAAACTTTAGGTTTCTTAATAAGTTTTTTCATTTCTTTTTTCATTTTTCTTTTGTTTGATTTTTCTTCTTTCGCCATAATACCTCCTATATTTAACCTTGTTTTTTATACTCATTTATTTGTATTTATTTTATCTGTTTTATTCGTTTTCAAGTAATTTAATAATTTCTTGATATATATTATTTGCATTATTAGTCCAAGCATTTATAATGTTTTGAACTTGATCCTTTGTATATGCATTTATTTTCATTTCAAACTCTACTCTGTCAAATTCTACAACTTTTAAGTGTACAATATATGTATCATCATCTTGTAATGTGTATTCAGCAACAATAGATTTTTCTTCTTTTAATTTTTGAAATAATTCTTTGTAATTAGAATCTATTCTAAGTTTCTTAATACCTGGTAGCATAGATATACTTAAATTTAAGATTTGGCTTCCTTCATCTGTTATAATATATTTTTTAATATCTTGATCTAATTTTAGTTTAATATATTTTTCTTCTAGTAAACCTTCTAATACTTCTTCAAAAAGAAAGTAGTTTATATCAGACAGATTTGCCACCAATTCTATAAAAATCTTATGTGAAATATAGTGTTCAACCTTGCTTAATACATAAAGTAATATTACCTTTGATTCAGCTAAAAATATTTCTTCTGATTTGTTCATTAAGCCTCCTTACTTTGTCTATATATCTCATATGAAACAATAGCAACAGATGATGCTACATTTAAAGATTCAACCCTTCCTTCCATTGGTATATATAGATTTTTTGTGTTTTTTATTACATCTTCCTCTATTCCATGTGATTCATTTCCAAAAATCACAGCAATTTTTTTATCTTTGGTTTCTAATTCATATAGTTCTTTTGCATCTTCATTTAATACAGTAGAATATACTTCATAATTGTTTGATTTTAATTCGTCTATTATTTTATTAATATTATTTTGATAAATATTAATTCTAAAATTACTTCCCATTGTTGATCTAACAACTTTTGGCATATATGGATCAACAGTATTTTCAGATATAATTATTTGTTTTAAATCTAATGAATCCGCTATCCTTATAATATTACCCATATTGCCTGGATCTTGAATTCCATTTAATATTAATATATATTTTGCATCAAAATCTATATTTTCTCCATCTTTCATTTTCATTATAGCAAGAATTCCTTCTGGAGCAGGATGTTCAGTAATATATTTAAATACTTCATCTGAAAAAATAATATAGTCTTTTGTAATATTATTAGATCTTGCATATGATTCAGATACAATTATATTTACAATATCTTCTTTAGCAAATTCAATTGCTTCACTAACAATTTTTTCACCTTCAATTAGATATTCTCTATTTTCTAATCTATCTTTTTTATGTTTTAATTTATTTATATGTTTAACTAGTTGATTGTCTTTACTTTCAATCATAATATCTCCAAAAATTCTATAATATTTTTAGTTTTAGTATTAAAGTCTTCTTTCTTAGTTAGTTCTATTATATCACTTTTTTGCATTCCTGCCATTGCTAATTTGTTTTTCTGATAATTTATAAAATCAATACTTATATAGTTTTTATCAGACTTAGAAAATCTTAGATTATGCTTGTATTCATTAACTAATTCTTCTAGATTTTCAATAGTATATTTTTCAGGAAGATAAAAGAATACTCTATTATTTCTTTGATTAATTTTTTCAATTTTCTTTTCTTTTGCCTTTATTTGAATAAGAGCTATATCAAATAGGTTTTCTAATTCTTCACCATATTTACCAAATCTATCTATAATAGAAATTTTAACTTCTTCTAATTCTTCTTCACTCTCAGATGAGAATATCTCTTGATATACATCAATTTTAACTTTTTCACTTTCAATATATTCATTTGGAATATATTGCGAAACATTTAAATCAATAAGTATTTCAATTGGCTTTTCTACTTTTTCACCCTTTGTTTCTTTAATAACTTCTTGAAGTATAGACATATATGTTTCATATCCCACTTGTTCCATATGTCCATGCTGCAATTCACCAAGTAAACTTCCAGCACCTCTTATTTCTAAGTCTCTCATTGCAATTTTAAATCCTGAACCCAATTCAGTAAATTCCTTTATTGCCTTTAATCTTTTTTCGGAAACTTCTGACAAAATCTTATCTTTTTTAAATGTTATATATGCATATGCTTGCTTTTCAGATCTTCCAACTCTTCCTCTAATTTGATAAAGTTGAGCAAGCCCTAATCTATCAGCATCTTCAACAATAATTGTATTAGCATTTGGTATGTCTATTCCTGATTCCATAATTGTTGTACTAACTAATACATCTATTTCTTTATTAACAAATGCTTCCATAATATCTTCAATTTGTCTTGATGACATCTGCCCATGTGCAAATGCAAATCTTATATCAGGCATTAGTTTTTGTAGTCTGTCTTTTTTAGTTTCAATACTTTTAACCTTATTGTGTAAATAAAACACTTGACCATTTCTTTCAACTTCAGACATTATAGCTTCTTTAATAATATTTTCATCATATTCTAAAACATATGTCTTAACTGATTTTCTATTAATAGGTGGATCATATATTATAGACATGTCTCTAATTCCTGATAATGACATATTAATTGTTCTAGGAATTGGTGTTGCAGTCATTGATAAAACATCAACAGATTTTTTTAACATTTTAATTTTTTCCTTATCGCCAACACCAAATCTATGTTCTTCGTCTATTACTAAAAAACCTAGGTCTTTAAATTTTACATCTTCACTAAGTAATCTATGTGTTCCAATAACAATGTCTATATTTCCATTTTTTAAATCTTTAATAATATCTTTTTGTTGTTTTGCTGTTTTAAATCTAGATAAGAAATCTATTTTAACAGGAAAGTTTTCCATTCTTCTAGTAAATTCTTCATATTGTTGTTTAGCAAGAATGGTTGTTGGTACAAGATATGCTACTTGTTTACTATCTTGTACTGCTTTAAATGCCGCTCTTATTGCTACTTCAGTTTTACCAAAACCAACATCACCACATAGTAATCTATCCATTGGTATTGGTTTTATCATGTCTGTCTTTATTTCTTCAACACATCTTAATTGATCTTCTGTTTCAATATATTCAAAAGAATCTTCTAATTCTTTTTGCCAAATTGTATCTTCTGAAAAGGCAAAACCTTTTTGATTTTCTCTTTCTGCATAAAGTAATATTAATTCTTCAGCTACTTCTCTTAATCTATTTCTTACTTTGTTTTGAGCTTTTTCCCAACCCTTTGTTCCTAATCTACTTAATCTAGGTACAATTCCATCTTTAGAAATATATTTTCTAACATTATCCAAAGAATTTGTTGGGACATATAGAAGATCACCACCTCTATATTCTATTTTGATATAGTCTCTTGTTATATCTAATGTTGTCATTTTTAAGATTTCAATAAATCTTCCAATACCATGTATTTTATGAACAACAAAGTCACCAACTTCTAAATCTGAATATCTTATTTTTTCAGACTTTTTATATTCACTACTTTTTCTAGACTTTCTTTTTCTTTTTGCAAATAATTGATTAAAGTCAATTACCAATGTTTTCGTATCAGAATTATAATAGCCTGATGATAATTCTTTGTTTAAAATATATGGAATAGATCTTTTTATGTCACTAATATCTATATCTATATTTAAATTCTTTTTGTTTTTACCTTCTTTTTCTAAAATTATATCAGAATCAATGTCTTTTTCTTTTAATAATTCTTTTAAAGATTCTGTATTATCTCCAGCTAATAGGAAGATATAATCTTTATTCTTTACCGATTTTGTAATTTCTTCAAATACGATATCCAAAGAATTACGAAAAAAGTTAACCTCCCTATAGTTAAAACTATATCCATTTCTTTTTGCATGCGTACTTTGTTTATCCAATATATCTATGTCCTGTTCACATAGATATATTAAATGATTATTATTATTCTTTTCTATTTTTTCAGAAAAGACTTGATATGATTGTTGCAATTCTAATGATTCATTACCATATCTATTTTTTTCATAAAGATTTCTTATAACTAATTTATTATCTTTATTAATATTTTCTATTCTATCTTGTATTTTATTAGCTTCATCTAAAACAATTAGATAATCACTAGTAAAATAATCTAATAGTGTCCCATATTCAGGATAAAATTTAGAAAAATATTTTTCAATTTTATTCCTATATTTACCATCTTTAAAATCCATTAAATCATCAGTAATATCTGATAGGATCTTTCCTGTTGCTGAAATTCCAGAAATATCTTTTTCAATTTCTTTTAAATTACGATTAATAACAAATTCAGTTGCAGGATATATTGTAATACTTTTTATCTCTTCTGTAGATCTTTGTGTTAATGTATTAAATATTCTTATTGATTCAACTTCATCATCCCATAACTCAATTCTAACACCTCTATCTTCACTTAAGGATATATCTAGAATTCCACCTCTAACACTAAAAGAACTAGAACCATCAATTAAGTCTTGCCTTTCATAGCCTAGTGCTACAAGTTTTTCTGCAATTTCAGATAGGTCTAAGCTATAATCAATCTTTATATTTATTTTGTTCTTATATAAATCAACAGGTAGTATCATTGGTTGAGTTATTGCATCAATTGTTGTTACAATTACATCAACTTTTTTCTCTATTAATTTATTTAAAACACTTACTCTTTCAAATAAATTTTCCTTACTTTCTGCAAATGTATCAAAATTCTTTATTTCTCTTTTAGGAAATATAACCGCTTCCTTATTAAAAGATTGAAAATCTTTTAATACTCTTCTGGCTTCTATTTCATTTGCTGAAACATATACAATTGGTCTTTCAGCTAAAAGACTTGTTGCAGACATCATTTGAACTTTTGCAACTGAATTAAGACCTGATAACATTATAGGTAGTTTTTTGCTTTTTACATCTTTTATATAATTTCCAAAACTCTTAGAATTTAAAAGAGTTTCTAATAGTATATCCATAATACCTCTTATTTTTATTTGCGTATTCTTTATTATACTATATTAGTAAGTTTTTTAAAAGTATATCTAATTTTCATATCTTCATAAAGCGATAAATATACGAGTATATAAATAAACAAAGAAAGAATATAGACAAATAATTCAAAATCTAATTAAGATTATTAAATTTATTAAAATTGCTAAAGCAAATATATTAGACCTTTCATGATTAAAAATTAGAAATATTCACAAAAACTTCTTTTGTTTTATTGCATTTATATTTTCTATTATATATACTTTTATTAAGAGATTTATTTTTATTAGATCTTATACGGAGGATAAAATGAGTGAACAAGAAAACGTAATAAAGGAAGATGTGCTAGAATCAAGAAGTGCACATATATTAAAAGGAATATACTTTATTTTAGTTGCTGTAATTATTATAAATTGTATAATACTTATATCTGGTGTTATACATAAGTCTAGAAGGACACCTATAGTTTCTACAAAGCATGTTATTCTTCATGATAATCTAATTAAAGAAAATAATAAGGAAGAAGAA